>NZ_JAZGVT010000072.1:0-164137 GCF_036440755.1 Methylobacter sp. Wu8
GAGATCATTCAATACGGCCAATTGACCGAAGTGCCAAGGATGCCGAGTTTCATCCGCGGCGTTATTAACTTAAGGGGGGCCGTGGTGCCGGTGATTGATTTGAGCGCGCGTTTCGGCAAAGCGCCCACGGAGGTGGGGCGACGGAACTGCATCATTATTATCGAAGTTGCGATAGAAGAGGAAACGCATAGTGTCGGGGTCATGGTGGATGCGGTGAACGCAGTGCTGGAGATTTCAGATAGCGATATTGAACCGGCGCCTATGTTCGGCACCCAGATCCACGCCGAGTTTATTGCCGGAATGGGCAAGATCAACGGCAAGTTTGTGATCATCCTGAATATTCAGCAGGTGCTGTCGATGGAAGACATGGCGGCTCTGGCTGCGGTGGGAACCGCGTCGGTTACCGATGTTACGCAGGTGAGTTCACATAAGACCGCACTGTGTGGCAGTGCATAAACTGCGGATGTTCGGCAAGAAGAGGGAAGGCCTATTCGGGAGGGTTTGCCTAAAGGCGGCCGCTCCCGTGTAGTGGGTAACATGGACTTTATCACCCAAGGATTCATGTTTTCTTGGGTGATATGGGCTCAACGACGGTCTAGGAAGATATGAATGATTTATTCGTTAAAGATTTGGATGCCAACATTCGCGATGCCAAAGGTTCTTACCTACGCAGGATAGCGTCCCCGGAGATCAAGCGCCCAAGGTGTCAGCGAGTAGCGGCGATAGACATCTATATGCTTTGTCCTCAACACGGCTTTCTTTTTCAAGGTTCGGATGTAGAGCGTTTTATCAATTGGGTTTCAGAGCTGCATGTAGATACGCAACGCACGAGACGGACGGAATACAAACATTGGTCCGGTTATATAGAGCATGATTTTGTATCCATCGCATCAGTGAATTTTATATAGCGTTAATTCGTGGAATAAGAAAATGACAGCACAAGCAATTTATAAACCTAACTTTAATGCCGTGGTGTTACAAGAGAAGGAATTCGCACAGTTTCGCGACCTGATCTACCGTATCGCCGGCATCAATATGTCGCCCGCCAAGAAGCCGCTGGTGACCAGTCGTTTGGCGAAGCGGCTTCAACACTACGGACTGGCAAGCTACGGCGAGTATTTTCAAATGATTACCGCCGCCAATGGACAAACGGAACTGCAAACGGCGGTGGATTTGCTGACCACCAACGAAACGCACTTTTTCCGTGAACCCAAACATTTCGATTTTTTGCGCCAACGCATTTTACCGGCGCGGAGGCCCGGTAAACCTTTGCGCATCTGGAGTGCAGCCTGTTCCAGCGGTGAGGAGCCCTACAGTATTGCGATGATGCTGGATGACGTATTGGGTCATGCGCCGTGGGAAATCGTCGCTTCCGATCTTAGCGTGCGGGTGCTGGAACAAGCGCGTGCAGGCCTTTACCCGGTTGCGCGCGTGATGGAAATTCCCAGCCGCTATTTGTCTAACTACTGCCTTAAAGGCACAGGCAGCCAGGAAGGGACATTGCTGATCGAGCGCAAACTGCGCGAACGGGTGCAGTTCATGCACCATAACCTCACCGAAGCGCCGCCGAAACTGGGCGAGTTTGATGTGATATTTCTGCGTAACGTCATGATTTATTTCGATCAGCAAACCAAACGCCAGGTTGTTAAACGCCTGTTGTCGCTACTGCGCCCCGGCGGACATTTTTTGGTCGGCCATTCCGAGACGCTGAACGGCATAAACGAAGACCTGCGACTGGTGCAACCGGCCGTTTACCTGAAACCCTGAGAGGCCCTGAAATGATAACGCCTTTACATCCTTTAGAGATATTTCTTCAGCCCGGCGATTATTACTTCGGCGGCCGGGACACGCGTATCCGCACCGTGCTGGGGTCATGTGTCTCGATGGCCTTTTGGCACCCTCAGCTGCTGATAGGGGGGATGTGTCACTACATGCTGCCGAAGCGCGGCAGCGAGCGGAGGATAGGCGACCGGCCTGTGCCGGACGGGCGTTATGCTGATGAGGCGATTGCCCTGCTGATGAAGAAAATTGATGCTGTCGGCGCTCCCTATAAGGAATATCAGGTCAAGCTATTTGGTGGAGGCAATATGTTTCCTGAAAGGCATAAAAACAGGATGCCTGAGATCGGTATCCAGAATGTGCAAGCCGCGCGGCGACTTGCAAAACAACATGGTTTTGCCTGCGTGTCAGAGCACTTGGGCGACATCGGATATCGCAACGTGATTTTTGAAGTGTGGAGCGGTGATGTTTGGGTTAAGCACAGTAATGTGATGTCCAACATCGAGCATGACCCCATAAACAGGAGTTTAAGGTGACTCAGATTAATGTACTGATAGTGGATGATTCCGCCGTAGTGCGGCAGGTATTGACTGCAAATCTGTCGCAAGATTCAGGTATTAACGTGATCGGCGCCGCTTCCGACCCGGTGTTTGCAATGGCTAAGATGCAGACGCAATGGCCCGATGTGATCGTGTTGGACGTGGAAATGCCGCGCATGGACGGCATCACGTTTTTAAAAAAGCTGATGTCCGAACGGCCCACGCCGGTAGTCATCTGCTCCTCGCTGACCGAGAAAGGTGCGGAAACCACTATGCAGGCGCTGGCGGCCGGGGCGGTCAGCATCGTTACCAAGCCTAAGGCAGGTGTCAAACAATTTTTGCAGGATGACTCGGAAAGTCTGATTGTTGCTGTCAAAGCCGCCGCCCGCGCCAACCTGCGCCGACTGGGTACAGCGACTGCCGCCGTACCGGTACAAGCCAAATTAACGGCGGATGCGATCCTTCCGGCCGCCTTCAGCGCCATGGCCGAAACCACTGATCGGGTCGTCGCCATCGGCACCTCCACCGGCGGTACGCAGGCTCTGGAAGTCGTACTGACCGCCCTGCCGCGTGTCTGTCCCGGCATCGTTATCGTGCAGCATATGCCGGAAAAATTTACCGGCGCATTCGCTGCCCGCCTGAACAGTCTGAGCCAGATTGAAGTGCGCGAAGCCGTCAACGGCGACCGGGTGTTGCCGGGACGCGCGCTGATTGCGCAAGGAGGGCGGCACATGCTGCTCAAGCGCAGCGGGGCGCAATACCATGTTGAGATCGTGGACGGTCCGCCCGTTAC
This sequence comes from Methylobacter sp. Wu8, assembly GCF_036440755.1. NCBI lineage: Bacteria > Pseudomonadati > Pseudomonadota > Gammaproteobacteria > Methylococcales > Methylococcaceae > Methylobacter > Methylobacter sp. Wu8. The sequence continues at coordinate 3,112 of NZ_JAZGVT010000072.1, forward strand.
CCGGCATCGCCCATCGGTAGATGTGTTGTTCCGCTCGGTAGCCAAGTGCGCGGGTAAAAACGCATTGGGCATCATCATGACCGGCATGGGCGATGACGGCGCCAAAGGGCTGAAAGAAATGTACGACGTGGGCGCCCGTACCCTGGGACAGGATGAAGACAGCTGTGTGGTCTATGGGATGCCGAAAGAGGCGGCAAAACTGGGCGTAGTGAACAAGGAGTTGCCGCTGGGCCGGATTGCTTACGAGATTGCGGCTTATGGTAGTGGGCGGTAGTGAAACGGTTAAAAGATAACGCCGCTAGGCGCATGTTGACAGTATAAATTTTAGTGAATAGACGTTCTTTTAAATCCAGGGTGCTTAATATGAAACGAAACAAAATAATTGAGGCTTGCGGTCAAGATAAATTATTAGAGCATAAGCAGCGTGTTGCTTTCCATGAAGCGGGACATGCTGCGGGCATTCATTTATATAACAAGGCAAGAAGTTTGCCGCCGGTTTTTTTTAACATCATTCTTAAGGATATGGACGGAATGAGCGGTATTGACGGCATGGCTTATCAATCGGCTTATGACGGATGTATTGCACGAGTGGAAGGCGGGCGGTTAATCGAATTGTTGCCGCCTTCTATTGACAGCCTGATGAACGGGTTAACAGAACGCAGAGATGGAAGGGTGCAATTGGTCGATGACTATAGGATAGCTTTTGAGGCGGACATTATTAATCTGCTGATCGGGCCGTTGGCTGAAGCTAAGCATGTCGCCGAAACGGATGATGAGCCGTTTAATCACAAGCTGGTCAATCTGGACGCGTTAAAAAATTATGGCGGCAGCTCCGATCTTGCCTTGGTCAATGAATATTTACAATTTTTCCCCGCAGATAAACAACAAAAGGATGAAAAATTGGATGAGTTATTTACCGTAGCATTTAACTTTATAAGTAATGCTGCAAACTGGTCTGCGGTCGCCAAGCTGGCTGATCATATTCTTGGCAGTAATAAGAATATTACTTGCTGCGAAGAGATCGTTTCAATTCTTGACCAGTCGCTAGACCATTTTCACCATCGCAGAATCAAGGCGAGGTATCGACATGGATAATTTGCAGAAAAATCCCAACGTACCGATGTTGCCGGGAAATGTTTTGATGGCCGGTTTAATTTATCCGCTCAAACAGGTGTTTAGAGAGTCCATCGATTTTTTAGCAACGCTGGAAAATATCCAGAGCTTGGATGGACGTATGCCGGGGGCGTCAGGAACCGGAAGGAACCTGCCGGCATGCACGGTTTCCGGGGAAGTGCCGGTGCTGTTCTTTAACATCAGCGGGGCTGAGTTTTTTGAACGCTATGTTGGCGCGGGCATTGCGGGAGTACGGCGGTTTTTGGAGCGGACACGGAATAAATTGCCGGGGGGTTGCTCGTAACAAATGACATAGCGGAATCGGAATACGGGTAACACGGGGAGATAAAACGCAATTTAATAAGAATCAATGCTTCGTAAGTTAACCAGTAAGTAAAACAGGGAGCTGACCATGAAAATTAATAAGCAAGTAACCGATGTCGAACATATTCTTAGCGACAGTGATTCTATTGTTTCCAATACCGATCTAAAAGGAGTCATCACCTATGCTAACGATGCTTTTATCCGTATTAGCGGATATTCCAAAGAAGAGCTGATCGGCGTACCGCACAACATTGTGCGCCATCCCGACATGCCGCCCGAAGCCTTTTCGGATTTATGGCGGTCGATGAAAGCGGGCCGTCCGTGGACCGGTCTTGTCAAGAATCGCTGCAAAAACGGCGATTATTATTGGGTGTTGGCCAATGCCGCGCCTATTCATGAGAACGACCAAGTGGTCGGATACATGTCGGTCCGCAGCAAACCGGATCGCGAGCAAGTCAAGGCTGCTGATGAAGCTTACCGCTTGTTTCGTGCGGGCAAGGCCCGCAACCTGAAAATCCAGGATGGCAAAATCGTTAAAGTCTCCATGTTGGAGCAATTCAAATTACTCAGGGATTTCAACATCAAATCCCGGCTGATCGCTGTTATCGCTCTGCTGTCCGTGTTGCTGCCGGCTATCGGCGGCATAGGCATATTCGGCATGAGCCAGGCCAAAGAAGGGCTGCGTACCATCTATAAAGACAGCACCTTACCGATAAGCCAAATTGCCGCGATTCAAAAACTGCTGCTGATTAATCGGCTCAATATTATCGCCAGCCTCAATGCTCCAACGCCCGAGGCTGTTTTAAAAAACACCGCCGAAGTGGAACAAAACATCGAAAAAAGCACCCGGCTTTGGGATGAATATATGACCACTCGGTTAACAAACGAGGGGAAACTGCTGGCAAACCAATTCGCCGAAAACAGAATAAACTTCGTGACGGATGGCTTAAAACCGGCTATTGCGGCATTGCGGGCCAATGACATGACGCAGGCCGAGATCATTGCGGACAAAATCGACAATCTTTACCCGATGGTCGGAGACAGCATCCAGCAACTGATGCAATTGCAGTTTGATGCGGCTGGACAGGCGTTCGACGCTGCCGAGGGACGTTATGAAACCATCAGCATTATTTCCTTGGGTCTGATCGTGGCGGGCATTGCGCTGGTTCTATGGCAGGGTTTGGCGCTGATTCGCGTGATCATCTGTCCGCTTGAAGTTTCCATCGCCCATTTCCGCCAAATGGCTCAGGGCAATTACAACACTGTCATTGAAATAGAGCGCCAAAATGAAGTCGGCAAAGTCATGGAAGCGATCAAATCGATGCAGACCCGGCTCGGTTTCGATGTCTCGGAAACCCGGCGCATCGCGGATGAAAACCTGCTGGTCAAGAACGCGCTGGATAATGTCAGCACGGGGGTCATGATTGCTGACAACAACGGTGAAATTATTTATGTCAACAAATCGGTCAGCGATATGCTCAGCAAAGCCGAGCAGGGCATCCGTAAGAATTTGCCGGATTTTTCAGCCGACAATCTGCTCGGCAGCAAAATAGACGGTTTTCATCAGAATCATGAGCATCAGGCGCAATTACTGGCCTCTTTAACCGACGCCTATGTCGCCGGTATTGATTTGGGCGGCCGTTCCATGGTGGTCACTGTTAATCCGGTTATCAATGAACAAGGGCTGCGTCTGGGTTCGGTCGTCGAATGGCAGGACCGTACCGACGAAGTTACCGTGGAAAAAGAAGTGGCCACCATTGTGGTCGCCTCCAGCAAGGGTGATTTCACCAAGCGCTTTGACTTGCGCGGCAAGCGGGGCTTTTTGCGCGAGTTGGGCGAAGGTCTCAACCAAATGTTGTTTATCAGCGAAACCGGCCTCAATGAAGTAGCGCGCGTATTGGGAGCTCTATCCCGTGGCGATCTGACGGAAACCATCACCAATGAGTACCAAGGTACTTTCGGACAGCTTAAGGATGACTCCAATACCACGGTGGAAAAACTTAAAGCAATAATCAATCAAATCAAGGACGCCACCGACTGTATTAACGCCGGAGCTAAAGAAATTGCGGCGGGTAATAATGATTTGTCGTATCGCACGGAAGAACAAGCCGCTAGATTGGAAGAAACCGCCGCCAGCATGTACGAGCTTACCTCCACCGTTCAGCACAATACCGAAAACGCTAAGCAGGTTAACCAGCTTGCCATCGGCGCTGCCGAAATAGCCGGTCAAGGCGGGGAGGTGGTGGGTCAGGTTGTCTCCACGATGAATGATATAAAAGCATCTTCGTTGCAGATCGAGGAGATTATTTCGGTGATAGACGACATCGCCTTCCAGACTAATATTCTCGCCTTTAACGCTGCTGTAGAAGCCGCCCGTGCCGGCATGAACGGACAAGGCTTTGCCGTCGTGGCCGCCGAAGTGCGTAATCTTGCGCAACGCGCTGCGGCATCTGCCGGGGAAATCAAAAGCCTGATTGAAGCCTCGGTAAAAAAGATCGATGGCGGCAGTAAACTGGCCACCCAAGCAGGATTTACCATGGAAGAAATCCTCAGTTCCATCCGTAGCGTCACCGGCATGATGTCGGAAATAACCGCCGCATCAGTCGAACAAAGCGCCGGTATCGAACAAATTAATCAAGCCATTACGCAAATGGATAATGCAACCCAACAAAATGCGGCTCTGGTTGAACAAGCCGCTGCCGCCGCTGAATCACTTGAAGAACAGGCGGGAAATCTGGCTATGACTGTAGGTTGTTTCAGGATAAATGAGGAGTCGCCGTGTCCAAGCTTCCAATTACTTGATGGGTGAGTTTGGGCATGCGATGCAAGATATTGATTTGTTAAGAACACTTGCCGGCACCGTAGTTCAGGCAAGTTATTAAGCTTTGATCCGTATTTTCAAAACCGCGTAGTTACATTATTTGCGGACAAAGCAAACTATATATTTCTGCATTGTCAGTTGAAGATGAACAGGATTTTATTATGAAAACGATTAATCGGGAGCACGAACAATCAAGAACGTCCGGGTCGATTAAACGACTCATATTCGCATTGCTCAGCACCATCTTGATTAGCGATGCGATTACCCAATGGGCCATTCAATCGCTGGAACCACTTCCCAAATGGGGCGAATACGTGTTTTATGCAACCACATTCTTGTGTTTGGCATTGCCCAGCCTTTATCTTTTTGAGCTGCGTCCGCTGGCATTTCTTATCGGCAAGTTCAGCAAACCAGGACGATCGGTGCTTAAAGCTTCCGAACTCTTGAGCACTCTGATTGCCACCAGTTCTGTCATAGTATTTTCGATGCGGGTAAAGGGAGAGCAGTTGCAGCTGGAATGGGTTAGCGGCGATACCCTTGAAAGTCTGTTGGGCTACTCAGAGGAAGAAGCCATGCAGCCGGATTGGTGGTTGACGCATCTACATGTCCAAGATCGGAGCAGTGTAGTGGCTGCCACGGCAAAATTATTCCAAGGCGAGCTCGTTTCTTGCGACTACCGCTTCATGCACAAAGATGGCAGTGAAGTTTGGATACATGATGAGCAAAAGTTTGTGCACTTTGAGAAGGGCAATCCAACTCATGTGTTGTGTATGTGGTACGACATCACCAAACAGAAAATGGTGGAGCGGGAACTGAGTATCGCTTCTCATGTGTTTGATTCACATGAGGCCATCATCGTTACCGATGCCAACATGGTTATCCAGCGGGTGAACCGGGCCTTTACCCAGATTACCGGTTATAGCGCTGAGGATATTGTCGGGAAAATACCAGAGACGCTCAATTCCGGTCGACAAGATGCGGCGTTCTATCGCGCCATGAGGCAAAACATTCAGAGAGACGGTTACTGGCAAGGGGAAATATGGAACGAACGCAAGAATGGGGAGATATATCCCGGGTGGTTCACCATCACCGCTTTTAAGGATGGGGACGGTAACATCACACACCATGTCGGTACCTTTTATGATATTACTGACAGCAATGGTGCGGAAGAGCGTATCCGCATCCTGGCTTTTTATGATCCCCTCACTAAGCTGCCTAACCGTCGATTGCTTCAAGACCGCATAGACCAGGCCATCGCTGCCAGCGCGCGTTCACGGCAGCACGGCGCACTGTTATTTTTGGATTTGGATCGATTCAAAATACTCAATGACACCTATGGCCATAATATGGGCGATCAACTGCTGCTGGAGGTTACGCGAAGATTGCAATTCTGTGTGCGTGAAGGCGACACTATCGCCCGGTTGGGCGGTGATGAGTTTGTGATGATACTTGATGCATTGGATCAGTACGCCATTAAAGCAAACGCCCAGGCCAAAAAACTGGCCGAAGTGATTTGCGAGGCTTTGGCAAAGCCTTATCACTTGTTAGTTCCATTTAATCAACCCCAAGCGACTATTACCTATCACTCCAGCGCCAGTATTGGCGTCGTGCTGTTTTTGGGCCATGAGAGCAGTACGGAAGAACTGATGAAATACGCCGACCTGGCCATGTACGAGGCCAAACATGCCGGGCGCGATACGGTCTGTGTTTTCGATCCGGGCATGCAGACGGATATCATGGCGCGCGCCAGCTTGGAGGAGGATTTGCACCGGGGGTTGCAGGAAAAGCAATTTATTCTCCACTATCAACCTCAAGTGGACATTCATGGGCGCATAATAGGGGCCGAAGCGTTGGTGCGCTGGCAGCATCCCCAGCGCGGTATGGTGCCGCCGGCCGATTTCATTCCGTTGGCTGAGGAAAGCGGGTTGATTCTGCCTTTGGGTTTATGGGTGCTGGAAACCGCCTGCGCTCAATTGGCTGCCTGGGCCGTCCGGCCAGAAACTGCGTATCTTACGCTGGCCGTCAATGTCAGCGCCCACCAGTTTCGTCAGGCCGACTTTGTCGATCAGGTGCTGACTGTGCTCGATCACACCGGTGCTGATCCTTGCAGGCTCAAGCTGGAGTTGACCGAAAGTTTGCTGGTGTCGAATGTGGAGGACATTATCACCAAAATGACTGTGCTGAAAGCGAAGGGGGTGTCTTTCTCGCTGGATGATTTCGGTACCGGGTATTCATCGCTCACTTATCTGAAGCGACTGCCGCTGGATCAACTGAAAATCGACCAAGGATTTGTCAGAGACGTGCTGATCGACCTCAACGACGCCGCTATTGCCAAGATGATCATCGCCCTAGCCGAAAGTATGGGGTTGGCGGTCATCGCTGAAGGGGTGGAAAGCGAGGCGCAGAGGGGATTTCTCGCACACCATGGCTGTCATGCCTATCAGGGGTATTTGTTTAGCAAGCCGATACCGTTGGAACAGTTCGATGAGTTTGTTTCAATCTCAAACTGGAAGTTACCGAAAATTTGCTGGTGTCCCATGTAGAGTGTAAAACGGCGTCCGCGCGAGAGGATGCGACGTCTGCGCTAATAGCGCCTGACGGCGTTTAATCAGATGTTAAGGCGAAAGGGTAAGCGTGGTTTCTCCGCCGTTCGAGATATTCTGTGCAGCCGTTTGTCTTGCCTGGAGAAATTTACGCTGCTCGTTTTGTTAAAAAACGGGTAGAATCAAAAAGAAGAGGCTATAATCGAATGGTGCCGAGGAGAGGACTTGAACCTCCACGGGGTTGCCCCCACCAGCACCTGAAGCTGGCGTGTCTACCAATTTCACCACCTCGGCAGAGGTTAGCTGTAAAAGCTAAAGTGAGCGCGCACTATACCTAGCCTCTTTTGATTTGTCAATTAAGCGCGAAGTTTTTACCCGAACTTAATTGATTTCGAGCGGGACGTTAGCTCAAGCCAACGGGGAATAGTCTTTTGACTAAGGGTCAAAAACTTTTCTCTTTTAACCCTAATCGATATACTAAGCCACTATTTAAGATATATTTATTGTATCCACTCTCTTTATTATTATTTAAATGACATTGAAGTCTAAAAAAGACGTTGATTTTAACTCAACAAAAGACCCATATGCCCAGCGCGAAGCTGAGAAATATGAAAACCCCATTCCCAGCCGCGAATTAATTCTCCAATTTATCGAGCACGCTGGCAAGCCGTTGCGCCGTGAAGAAATCGCGGAAGCGTTTTCCCTAGAATCCGAAGACCAGTTAGAAGCGCTACGCCGCCGTTTACGCGCAATGGAAAGGGACGGGCAATTATTATTCAACCGCGGCAAAAAGTATTGCCTGGTTAACAATGAGGATTTAATTGCCGGGCGCATTATCGGGCATGCGGACGGCTTCGGGTTTATCAAGCCGGATGACGGGTCGGACGACCTGTTCTTATCGCCGCGGGAAATGAATCCTTTGCTGCACAATGACCGGGCGCTGGTGCGTGTTGCCGGAGTCGATAAAAAAGGTCGCAGGGAAGGTGCGGTCGTTGAAATTTTGCAGAGGAATACTCATCAGGTTGTAGGCCGGCTCTATAAGGAAGACGGTTTTACCTATGTGGTGCCCGACAATAAGAATATCGCGCAAACCATCCTGGTTCAAAAAGGCGGTGCAGGAAAAGCTAAGCAAGGCCAGATTGTCGTTGCGGAAATTCTCGAGCAACCGACCAAGCTTCGGCAGCCCATTGGCCGGATTATCGAGGTCATGGGCGAGCACATGGCGCCGGGAATGGAAATCGACATGGCGATCCGTTCTTATGAGCTGCCTAATCAATGGCCCGATGAGCTGCTGGAAGAAATCAAGCCGCTTAAAAAAGAGGTGCCTGAGTCGGCAAAAGAGAACCGGGTTGATTTGCGGAACACTCCTTTAGTCACCATTGATGGTGAAGATGCCCGCGATTTTGACGATGCCGTTTATTGCCAGAAAACGCCGAAAGGTTGGAAACTGCTGGTTGCAATTGCCGACGTTTCGCATTATGTGCAGATTAATTCGGAATTAGATAAAGAAGCGCAAAAACGCAGCACCTCGGTCTATTTTCCTGAACGCGTTATACCGATGTTGCCGGAGATTTTATCGAACGGCTTATGTTCGCTTAATCCCCAGGTAGACCGGCTGTGTATGGTTTGCGAGTTGCTGATTAATGACCAAGGCCAGGTTACCCGGTCGCGCTTTTTCGACGCGGTGATGAGTTCTCATGCCAGGCTGACCTACACCGAAGTGGCAAAAATGCTGGTTGAAGGCGATAAAGTTTTAGCAAAAAAACATAAAGCCTTGATGCCGCATTTGCAGGAGCTGTACGCACTTTACAAAGTGATGCGGGTGAGTCGCGAACAACGCGGCGCGATGGATTTCGACACCCAGGAAACCCGGATTATTTTCGGTGCCGAGCGTAAAATCGAAAAAATAGTGCCGGTAGTGCGCAACGATGCGCACAAGTTGATTGAAGAGTTCATGATTACCGCGAACATGGCGGCGGCGCGTTTTTTAAACAATAAAAAAATGCCCAAGCTGTTGCGGATACATGACGGCCCAAGTGCCGACAAGTTGCTCAACCTGAAAACTTTTCTTGGCGAACTGGGCTTGAGTTTGGGCGGCGGCGCAAAACCGACGCCGCTGGATTATATGCATTTGATGGAGTCGATTAAAGACCGGCCGGATGCGCATTTGATCCAGACCGTATTGTTGCGCTCGATGTCGCAGGCCGTTTATAGTCCCGAATTAAAAGGTCATTTTGGTTTGGCCTTGGAAGCATACGCGCATTTTACCTCGCCGATCCGCCGTTATCCCGATTTGCTGGTGCATCGCGCGATCAGGCATTGTTTGCAGGGCAAGCCGGTGGAAAGCTTTTTCTACGGGGTTCCCGATATGGTGGTGTTGGGCGAGCAATGCTCGGCCAATGAGCGCCGCGCCGATGACGCCACCCGCGATGTGGTGAGCTGGCTCAAATGCGAATATATGATGGATAAGGTCGGCGAGGAATTCCCCGGCATCATTTCTGCGGTCACTTCGTTCGGTTTTTTTGTCGAGCTTGCCGAAATTTATGTTGAAGGCTTGGTTCATATTAGCAACTTGGCGCAGGATTATTTTCATTTCGATGCGACCAGTCACCAGTTAAGAGGTGAGCGTACCGGCATTAATTACCGTCTGGGCGATAGCGTCAAGGTCAGGGTCGCCCGTGTCGATCTGGATGAAAAGAAGATTGACTTTGAGCTGGCGCAAAAGCAAGTTGCTAGAGATAAACCTAAAAAGAGACGCCGTAAAAAATGAAGTTAAGCAAAATATACGGTATCCATTCAGTACAGTCAGCGTTGGATTATTCCCCTAAAAAGATCAACAAAGCCTGGGTTGATGGCCAAAGGCAAGACAAGCGCTTGACGCAGTTAGTCGAAGATTTGTTGGACTTAGGCATAGAGCCCGAAAAAATCGACAGGAAAAAACTGGACCGCTTTGCCGAAGGCAACAACCATCAAGGCATCGTTATCGAAGTCGAAATGCCCGGCGAGTTATCGGAAAGCGACCTGAAGGATGCTGTATTAACATTGCAGGGAACGCCTTTATTCCTGGTGCTGGATAATGTGCAGGACCCGCATAATTTCGGTGCTTGTCTTAGAACCGCCGACGCTACCGGCGTGCATGGCGTGATTATCACTAAAGACAATGCCACCGGGATTACCCCGACGGTCTGTAAAGTGGCAAGCGGCGCGGCGGAAACGGTGCCGGTTTACCAAGTGACCAATTTGTCCAGAACTTTGCGCTGGCTCAAAGACCAAGGCATTTGGGTCATGGGCGCGGCGGGCGAAACAACGCAGACCGCTTATCAAACCGATTTCACCGTGCCTATGGCTTTGGTCGTGGGCGCCGAGGGCAAAGGTTTAAGACGTTTGACCAAGGAGCAATGCGATATATTGGTCAAGTTGCCTATGCTGGGCCGGGTGGAAAGCCTTAACGTATCGGTTGCAACCGGTGTGCTGCTTTATGAAACTATGCGGCAGCGATTACTCGCCAGTTAAGGTTATAAATATTCACCACGAAGACACGAACGACTGCATGGAGGCAGAGGTAGAGCAATGCAGGAGTAATTGCCGAGAACACGAAGAAAAAGCAGTAACTTCATACCACCCTCGACAATTGCTGTATATCATTAAGAAAACGCTTTGCTCTTTTAACCTTCATGCTCTTCGTGTCTTCGTGGTAAATTAGTCCGCCGTATCGCGCAATACCCAATTTAGTAATGCAAACACAATCAACATACTCTCTTGAAGGCACGGGCTTAAGCTGCATCCGCGATGACCGGGTGCTGTTTGAACAGCTGGCTTTCGAGTTGGCTTCCGGGCAGGTTTTATTGCTGGAAGGCAAAAACGGCAGCGGCAAGACCTCGCTGTTGCGCATTTTATGCGGATTCCGGGAGCCGGATGCGGGCGAGATTCGCTGGTGCGGCGACGCGGTAAAAGACAGCCAGTTTTATGCACAGATGGCTTATGTCGGCCATTTGGACGGCATTAAAAAAGAGCTGACGGTCCTGGAAAACTTAAAAATGTCCTTGGCCTTAAGCAACGTAGGGACATATTCCATCGACCAGGCTTTAGCCAAAGTTCATTTGACTGGCTATGACGACATTCTCGTTCAGGCATTGTCCGCTGGACAGAAAAGACGGCTGTCTTTGGCAAGATTGCTGATTACCGAAAATGTGTTGTGGATACTCGACGAGCCGTTCACTTCATTGGACAAGCAGGGCATTGCCCTTATCGAAACCTTAATGATCGAACATTGCGCCAACGGCGGAATGATTGTTCTCACCTCACATCATGACATCGCTTTGCATGATGTCGATGTCCAGCGTATTAATCTATCCTGATGTCTTTATCCCGCGCATTTTTTGCCGTTATTCGGCGCGATCTGGTTTTGGCTTTACGGCGGAGGTCGGAAATAGCCAATCCGTTGCTGTTTTTTATCCTGGTCATCACGCTGTTCCCGTTGGGTATCGGCGCGCAGCCGCATTTATTGCAAGCCATCGCGCCGGGTATCATCTGGGTTTCCGCGTTACTGGCGGCGATGCTGTCGCTGGACAGCTTGTTTCGTTCGGATTTTGACGACGGTTCGCTGGAGCAGATGCTATTAAGCCCGCATCCGACCTCGGTGCTGGTGTTGGCTAAAATCGTCGCGCACTGGTTGGTGACCGGCTTGCCGCTATTGATCGTCGCGCCGCTGTTGGCGGTTTTTTTAGGCCTGCCCAATCATTCGCTGGGCATCCTGTTGCTGACCTTGCTGCTGGGTACGCCGGTATTAAGCCTGATAGGGGCTATCGGCGTGGCGCTAACCGTCGGGCTGCGCCGGGGAGGCATGATTTTGTCGCTGCTGGTTTTGCCGTTGTATGTCCCGGTGTTGATTTTTGCCGGTAATGCGGTGCAGATGGCAAGTGGAGGCCTGCCGGTCGATGCGCAAATTAATATTCTGATTTCCATTCTATTGATGGCCTTGGTTTTAGCGCCTTTGCCGACCGCAGCAGCATTAAAAATGAGTATTAGTTGATAATATCTCGTAGAATAGTGGGCCAAATTATTAACCGGATATAAGTAATGCCGGGGTTGCCGTTCATTGCGGTTGAGTTGCCTCACAAGCTTATAAACAGATCATCCTTGCACCTTTTACCTTGAACCTGATGCTTCATGTTTTTAATCCCTGATCCCGTAGTCCGCTTCTTCCACCGGATGGCCTCCCCGCCGCATTTTTACGCGTTTACCCAGCGTTTGATGCCGTGGCTGACGGTTATTTTCCTGCTGCTGACAGCCGTAGGTCTTTACGGCGGCTTGTATCTTGCGCCTGCGGATTACCAGCAGGGCGATAGCTACCGTATTATCTATATTCATGTGCCCAGCGCCTGGATGTCGCTGTTTATTTATGTGGTCATGGCTGTTGCCGGCGCAATAGGCTTGGTATGGCGAATCAAACTGGCGGAGATTGTGGCTATCAGCAGCGCGCCGATTGGCGCAAGTTTTACCTTTATCGCGCTGGTGACCGGTTCCTTGTGGGGCAAGCCGATGTGGGGAACCTGGTGGGTTTGGGATGCGCGGTTAACGTCGGAATTGATATTGCTGTTTTTGTATCTCGGCGTCATCGGGCTTTACGGCGCGATAGACGACAAGCGCACCGCGTCCAGGGCTGTGGCTATTTTGGCCCTGGTCGGCGTGGTCAATATCCCGATTATTCATTACTCCGTCGAGTGGTGGAATACGCTGCATCAAGGCCCGACGGTAACGAAAATGGATAAGCCGTCGATCCATGTCAGCATGTTGATACCGCTATTGTTGATGGCGGTAGCGTTCAAGTTTTATTACCTGATCGCGATGTTGCAACGGGCGCGCACCGAATTGTTGCTGCGCGAACGCAATGCACAGTGGGTTAAGAACATGATCTCGGAGTCCAAATAATGACGATGCAGGAATTTTTCGCAATGGGCGGCTACGCCTTTTATGTCTGGACTTCTTACGGTCTGACTTTCATCGTGTTGCTTGCCAATATTATTATCCCGGTTGTGCAACGCAGACAGTTTTTACGCGCCCTGGCGCTCAAGCAAAAACGGCAATAAATCATGAAACCAGCCAGAAAACAGCGTTTAATGTTAATCGGCCTGATGGTTATTGGAGCGGGGCTTGCGACGGGGTTCGCGCTCAAGTCTTTCAATGAAAATTTGATGTACTTTTTTTCGACCACCGATGTCGTCGAAGGCAAAGCGCCAAAAGACACCTTGTTTCGTTTGGGCGGCATGGTTATTAAAGGCTCTGTGGAAAGACCGAATGATGGGTTGATGGTGCGCTTTAAACTGACCGATTTCAGCAAGGATGTGACCGTCGAATACACGGGCATCCTGCCGGACCTGTTCCGGGAAGGCCAAGGTATCGTTGCGAACGGCAGGCTAAATGCGCAGGGCGTGTTTATCGCCGAAGAAGTGTTGGCCAAGCATGACGAAAACTACATGCCGCCGGAAGTAAAAGGCAGTTTGAAAAACCAGCCGGCACCGGTTGCAGGGCAATAATCATGATTGCAGAACTGGGACATTTTTCGCTGATTCTGGCCTTATGCATGGCCGTTGTTTTAGGAATGCTGCCGATCATCGGCGCTTCCAGGTCTATTTCCGGCTGGATTAGCGTCGCAAGGCCCGCCGCATTCGGCCAGCTGTTGTTCATGGTCGTTTCTTACGGCTGTCTGACCTATGGCTTCCTGACCCATGATTTTTCGATCAAATACATTGCGACTAATTCCAATACCGCCTTGCCGGTTTTGTATCTGGTTTCCGGCGTCTGGGGCGCGCATGAAGGTTCGTTATTGCTTTGGGCGCTGGTGCTGTCCTGCTGGACGGGCTTGGTTGCGTTGTTCAGTCGCGCGATTCCCGATGTTACCGTCGCCCGCGTTTTAGGCGTAATGGGGCTGGTCTCTATCGGTTTCATCCTGTTTTTATTGCTGACTTCGAATCCGTTCGCACGCCTGTTCCCTGCTCCTATCGAAGGGCGCGACTTGAACCCCTTGCTTCAGGATCCGGGTTTGGCTATCCATCCGCCGATGCTTTATATGGGCTATGTCGGCTTTTCGGTGGCGTTCGCTTTTGCGATTGCGGCCTTGCTGGAAGGCCGTTTGGATGCGGCCTGGGCGCGCTGGTCGAGACCCTGGACCAACATCGCCTGGATGTTTTTAACCATAGGCATTGCATTAGGCAGCTGGTGGGCTTATTACGAACTGGGCTGGGGCGGCTGGTGGTTCTGGGATCCGGTCGAAAACGCCTCATTCATGCCCTGGCTGGTCGGCACCGCGCTAATTCACTCTTTGGCCGCCACCGAAAAACGCGGCGTGTTCAAGACCTGGACCGTATTGCTGGCGATTTTTGCGTTTTCGTTAAGCCTGCTCGGTACCTTCCTGGTGCGTTCCGGCGTGTTAACCTCGGTACATGCGTTTGCCAGCGATCCGGCCAGAGGTTTGTTCATACTGATATTTCTGGCTATCGTGGTAGGCGGGTCGTTATTGCTGTACGCGATAAGAGCGCCCTACGTCAAAAGCAGCGCGACCTTCGAGCTGGTGTCCAAAGAGTCGGCGATATTGCTAAACAACGTGTTGCTGGTGGTAACCGCTTCCAGCATCTTGCTGGGCACGTTGTATCCCTTGGTCATTGACGCGTTGGGATTGGGCAAGATTTCGGTCGGCCCCCCGTACTTTAACGCCGTGTTCATTCCGCTAATGGCGCCGCTGGCGATAGCCGTGGGCTTGGGCATGTTATTGCGCTGGAAAAGAGACAATATCAACGTGATTGCCCTGCGGGTGCGCTGGATTGTTTTAGCCTGCGTCGCCGTCGGTTTGCTGATTCCGTTGGTCATGCCTTTTTACTCCTGGGGTGCGGTATTGGGCTTAACGTTGGCGTTGTGGACGGTTGCAATCACAGCACTGTCTTTTGTCGACCGCATGGGGCCGCAGGGTTTTTCATGGCAACGGCTGCAAAGCGTACCGGCCGGCTTTTACGGCATGACCGTGGCGCATTTAGGCATCGCGGTATTCGTAATCGGCATTACCCTGACCTCCGTTTACAGCATCGAAAAAGATGTGCGCATGGCTCCCGACGACAAGCTGGATATGTCCGGTTATATCTTCGAATTTCACGGTGTAAAGCAAACCCAAGGGCCTAACTATGTTGCCGAACAAGCCTTTGTGACCGTCAGTTACGAAGGCAAGCAGGTCGCCAAACTGGAGCCGCAAAAGCGGGTTTACCGGGTGCAAAAAATGCCGATGACCGAAGCGGCTATCGATGCCGGATTGTTCCGGGATTTGTTTGTGGCTATAGGCGAACCGCTGGGTGACAAGGGCGCGTGGAGCCTTAGAATTTATTACAAATCATTCATCCGCTGGATTTGGCTGGGCGCGCTGTTCATGGCGGCAGGCGGATTGATCGCCGCTTGCGACCGGCGTTACCGGATAACTAAAACGGTATAGTGATGTTATTCGGACAATGTTTGCTTAAAGGTAGGCAAGAGCGACAATGAAATTAAAAAATGTGCAGATAAGCAATTTTCGTTGCTTTGATTCATTATCGATTGATTTTGATGAACAGCTCACGGTGCTTGTTGCCGAGAATGGCGTAGGCAAAACGGCAATTCTCGATGCCATTGCTATTGCACACAGTCCATTCCTGAGAGGCATTGATGCAGGAATAGGTAAAGGTTTTAAGCCTGAAGATGCTAGATTAATAGCGCAAAGCTCTCCTTTTCAGCCTCTAACTCCCCAAAAAGTAATCAGAAAAAGAATGGAACCGCAATTTCCTATCGCCCTAACAGCTAAAGGTATTATTGATGATCAATCTGTAGAATGGTCACGAGAACTAACAGGAAAAAAAACGCAAACAACATTTGGTAAAGCCAGAATCCTTGCTGACTATGCAAAAAAATTGCAGCAACTCGTTAGAAATGGTGAGCAAGTAGAGTTGCCAATTATTGCTTATTACGGTACAGGCAGATTATGGAAACAAGCTCAACCAAGCAACAAAAAGTCTATTGAGTCACAATCTAGAATGTATGGTTACCGTGATGCTCTAAATCCTGACGCAACCTATACATTGTTTGAAAAATGGTTCACAGAGGCTAGCCTTGCTGAAGCGCACTATTACGTTTCATTTATAACAAGTGCTGACATGTCGGAATTATGGGGATATAAGGATGTTTCTAATTTACCCCGTCGTTCTATAGAACTTGAGCATGTTAGAAAAGCAATTGACCAGTGTCTGGCTATTTCTGGTTGGAACGCCTTGGAGTATAACTTTGAATTGCGCGATTTAGTTTTACATCATGTGGGTAACGATTCTGATACTGCTTATATTCCCGTTGCACAATTAAGTGATGGCGTAAAGGCCATGCTAAGTTTAACCGCAGATATTGCATATCGCTGTGTTCAGTTAAACCCTCATTTAGCCTCACCAACGGAGGAAACCAAGGGCATTGTTCTGATTGATGAAATCGATTTACACTTACACCCAAAATGGCAGCAAACAGTGCTGGTTGATTTGTGTAAAGCCTTTCCGAAAATACAGTTCATTGTCACTACGCATAGCCCACAGGTATTAACTACTGTCCAAGCAAAATGTATCCGCTTGTTATACGCTAATGGCGACGTAGTAACGCCAGAAATTAATCCTTATGGCGAAGAAAGCAAAGTTGCACTGGAAGACATTATGCACACCAGTTCCAGACCACACACTGATGAAGCAGATTTACTGCAACGCTATTTGCAACGTATTAATCAGGGCGATATTGACTCTCCAGAAGTCATAAAATGGCGGCAAATACTCGAATACGCTTTTGGTAGTGAATACAGCAAATTAAAATTAGCCGATATGGTTATCAGCAAATGGAAAGCCAAGCGGGGGATGGAGTGAAATATATACCAGTAAGTTCTGATATTCCTCATCTGTTACAATCTTGCAAAATAAGGCAACCCATTCCTGATAACCCAACAGCAGCATGGAAACGATTTACCAAAAGAACTGCAAGTAGAAATCAATTAAAAACTGCGTTACATGCCCGTCAACAGGGTTTGTGTGCTTATTGTGAAATAACATTAGAAAATACTGAAGATCAAAATATTGGTTCTCATGTTGACCATATTTTGCCGAAAGAAAATCATCAAGCCTTAACCTTCGATTATGACAATTTGGTATTGTCTTGTTTTGCCACAGGAGGCGAGATAAAAGCAGATGAAAAAGATCCTGCCCCCGTTAGCTGTGGACATGCCCAATTAAAAAGAACGAATAACTTTGACGAATCGCTGTTTATCAAACCTACAGATTCGGATTGTGAGCGTTATTTCAGTTTTGAATTGGATGGTGAGGCTATTGCGCATCCCAATCTGGACTCATCAGATATTGATAAAGCAAAACACACATTGAAAGTCTTAAATCTCAATTGTTTACGACTTAAACGGTTACGCGAAGACACGATTACCCAACTTTATCAAATTGTCACCGAATTACAGGATGACAGTGATGCGTTAAAGCGGTTTTTAATGCTGGAACTTCAAGAAACTAAAAGCTTTATTAATGCGCGTAAACAACATGTTGGTTAATCAGTCTAATTAACAAAAATAAACATAATGCTTAAATACATTCTCCCGTTAATATTATTTATCGTCCTTGCAGTATTCCTGGCGCTGGGTTTGAACCTTCATCCCAACGAGATTCCTTCGCCGTTGATCGACAAACCGGCCCCGGCGTTTTCCGCGCCCAAGCTTCAAGCGCCTGAAGAAAAATTATCCCAGACCGATTTGAAAGGCAAAGTCTGGCTGTTTAATGTGTGGGCGTCGTGGTGCGCCTCGTGCCGTTCCGAACATCCGGTACTAAACCAATTGGCGCAAACCAAAGCCGCCGTTATCGTCGGCCTGAATTACAAGGACGAGCCGGAAGCCGCCTTAGGCTGGCTGGCGCAATTGGGCAACCCTTATGATGTCAGCATCATGGATCAGGACGGACGCATCGGCCTCGACTGGGGCGTTTACGGGGTGCCGGAAACCTTCGTCATCGATAAACAGGGTGTGATCCGCTACAAGCATACCGGACCGGTTACGCCCGAGGATGTGCAGCAAACCTTCCTGCCTTTGATCGCCAAGTTACAAGCGGAAAATTAATGAAGCATTTATCTATCGTTTTTCTGTTGGCGCTGGCTGGCATGGCCTGCGCCGGCGTCGAATACCGGCAGTTTGCCAATCCTGAGCAACAAGCCGCCTACGAAAACCTGACCTCGGAATTGCGTTGTCTGGTCTGCCAAAACCAGACCATCGCCGATTCCAATGCGGAACTGGCCGCGGATTTACGCAGGCAGGTGTACGAAATGCTGCAACAAGGCAAATCAAAGCAGGACATAGCCCTATTTATGACGGACCGGTACGGCGATTTCGTTTTATACAATCCGCCGTTCAAGCTCAAAACCGGTCTGTTGTGGATAGGACCGGCGGTGTTCCTGCTGATCGGTTTAATTGCAGTGTTTTTATTCGCCCGGCGCAAAAAAAACGTAGCAAATGTTGAAATCAACGCTGAAAAGCAGCAAAAAATCCGCAGCTTATTGGAAGAGAGTGACCAGTCTTGAATATGTTATTTTTGCTGATCGTCAGCGTAATGGTATTAATCGCTTTTCTGTTTGTGCTGCCTCCGTTATGGAGAAAGCATCCGGTTGCAGAGGCGGACCAAGATCAGCGTAATATCGCTATCGCCCGGCAGCGGTTGGCTGAATTAAAGGAACAGCTGCAAGCAGGCGCATTGACTCAGGCGCTTTATGACGAGCAGTTGGTCGAGCTTGAACAGGCCTTGAGCGACGATCTCGATATAGACAGTCATGCAAAAATATCACCCTCCCAGGGGCGTTGGATGGCGTCCGTGCTGATTGTTGCAATACCTTTACTCGCGGGTTCGCTTTATTGGACATTAGGCAGCTATCGGTCATTAGGCCAGGCCGAGCAAACTGCGGCAACGCCCGAGCAGGAACAAATCAGCAAGATGGTTGCAGGATTAGCCGAGCGTCTGGAAAAACAGCCGGATGATGCGCTGGGCTGGACTATGCTGGGCCGGTCTTACAAATATTTGCAGCAATATCCTAAAGCCGTTGCCGCCTTTGAACGTGCTTATAAATTGCTAGGCGATCAACCGGAAATCATGCTGCTTTATGCCGACGCGCTGGCTTTTGCCAACAACGAACAATTAGGCGGAAAACCTTCGGAACTGATATTTAAAGCCTTGGCGATGGAGCCCAATAACGTAACCGGCCTGTGGCTGGGCGGCATGGCGAAAGGGCAAACAGGCGATTTCGCCGCGGCAATGGACTTGTGGAAAAAACTGGAAGCGCAGTTGCCGCCGGGTTCGGAAGCCCGGCAGGAAATACAAGGCTTGCTGGCCAAGCTTGCAACCCAGATGCAGGAAGGCGCTGCCGCGCCAGCGGAATCGAAACCCGCGCAACCTGTTGAAACGGCGAGCATTGACGTTCAGGTGAGCTTGGCGCCCGAGTTGCAAAAATCAGTCAGACCCAACTACACCGTTTTCATTTATGCCCAGGCATTATCCGGCCCCAAAATGCCGCTGGCTATCGTGCGCAAGCAGGTTTCCGACTTGCCGTTAATCGTCAGCTTGACCGATGCGATGGCGATGATGCCAAACATGAAGCTGTCGAATTTCGAGCAAGTCAAGCTGCTGGCGCGCATTTCCAAATCCGGCGGAGCGACACAACAGCCCGGCGACTTGATCGGCGTTATCGAGCAGGTCACGTTGGCGGATAAAAGCTCCCATAAAATCGTCATCAACAGCCAAGTAAAATGATGGATCAATCTATACAATTCGATTTGGGCCTGATTAACCGCTACGATAAGGCCGGTCCGCGTTATACCTCGTACCCGACCGCCCTGGAATTGCACGAAGGCTTCGGCGATCGGGAATACCGCCGGCACATCACAAAGTCCAATGCCGCAGGCGGGCCGCTGTCGCTGTATTTTCATATCCCGTTTTGCGATACCGTCTGCTTTTACTGCGCCTGCAATAAAATCGTCACCAAAAACCGCAAACATGCGGAACCGTACCTGGCCAATCTGTGCAAGGAAATTGCGATGCAGGGCGATTTGTTCGACTCCAGCCGGGTGGTCAATCAATTGCACTGGGGCGGGGGCACGCCGACATTCTTAAGTTACGAGCAGATGCTTACCCTGATGGATGTCACCCGCGAACATTTCCACTTAAGGAATGACGACAAGGGCGAATATTCCATAGAAGTCGATCCCCGTGAAACCAACGGCCAGACCATGAAGCAACTGCGCGAGCTGGGCTTTAACCGGGTCAGTTTGGGGCTACAGGATTTCGATCCGGCCGTGCAAAAAGCCGTCAACCGCCTGCAAAGCGAAGAGCAGACCTTCAGCGTCTTGGAGGCCGCCAGAGCCGAGGGTTTTCGCTCGACCAATATCGATTTGATCTATGGTTTGCCGCTGCAAACGGTGGAGACTTTCGCCAAGACGCTGGATAAAATTTTGGCGGTAGCGCCGGACCGGTTCTCGATCTTCAACTACGCGCACATGCCCGCACGGTTTAAAACCCAGCGCCAGATCAACGACGCCGATATGCCGACGCCCGACGTCAAGCTGGCTATCTTGCAGATGGTCGGGCAACGGCTGACCGAAGCCGGTTACGTCTATATCGGCATGGATCATTTCGCCAAACCCGATGACGAGCTGGCCGTTGCGCAGCGCGAGGGGCATTTGTACCGCAACTTCCAGGGCTATTCCACGCATTCGGATTGCGATCTGGTGGGCTTGGGCATTACCTCGATCGGCCGGGTGGGCGACGCCTATATCCAGAATGTCAAAGAGCTGGACGAGTACGACCGGCTGATCAGCCAAGGCAAATTGCCGGTATTTAAAGGCGTCGAGCTGGATGATGACGACAAGCTGCGCCGCGCCGTGATCACCCAGCTGATCTGCCATTTCGATCTGAGCTTTGCCGCTGTCGAACAACAGTTCGGCATTAGCTTTGCTTCTTACTTTGCCAAGGAACTTGAGGCATTAGCGCCGATGCAGGCCGACGGTTTGTTGATGCTATCGGCAGAAGGCGTCAAGGTGTTGTCCGCAGGCCGTTTGTTGATCCGCAACATTTGCATGGTGTTCGACAAATATCTGGCGCAAAAACAACAACAGTTTTCAAAAGTGATTTAAGCCGCCTTATGAACGATGAACGCATAATCGAATTGGAAATAAAAGCGGCTTACCAGGAAGATTTGCTGCAAGCCTTGAATAAAATAGTCGCCGGACAACAGCAACAGATAGACCGCCTGGAAGCGACTTGCACAATGCTCAACGAGCGTATTAAAAGCCTGTCTGCCGAAGGTGCGGGCGGCGAAAATGCCGAAGAAGTACCGCCGCATTATTAGCTATTGTTGGACCAATAAGTTTTTGTATCGCTTCCCACTATAGCTCAAATCAGTATACAGACCCGCATCAAAAGCCAGACATAACAATGAAACAAAGCATTCTCGCAAGCCGGCCTGGCGATTTAACGGTTGCCTGGGCTCAGCAGGTTGTCGACAGACATGATGCCGACACCGCCGTTAGCAACGTGGATGTTGTTGCTGTTGACGTTGGTACGACTACGCGGGTTTGCGTCGCCGTCGAGCATGACGGCCCGGACAGCCTGCCGAGCCGGTGGTTTGTAAAACTACCATCATTGGCGTGGCGGGCGAAGACGATTACCGCTTTGCCGCGGCTGCTGCATACCGAAGTGCGTTTTTATAATGAATTGGCGCAGAGCGTGCCTCTTAACAAGCCTATTTGTTTGGCGGCGCAAAGCCGGTTTGGCTGGGGGGCGACGCTGGTGCTTGCCGATGTTGCGGAGTTTGACGGTATCGCCAGCGCCGCCAGCGATACCTTGACATTTGAGCAAGCGGTTTTGGTTGTAGAACAGCTTGCCCACTGTCATGCGCGGTTTTGGAACAGCGTGAATAATGACCCAAATTATCGCTGGTTGGCGGGGCCGGTTCGGGTTTTGGAAGATTTCCTGGGTACGGTTCTGGCGGTACCGTTGATGAAACGCGGTTTAAGGCAGGCAGGGACGCTTATACCGCCTGTTCTGCATGCGTCCGCCGTTCAGTATGCCCGGCATCGCCGTTCGGCGATGCGCTTTCTTTCCGATGCGCCGCAAACGCTGGTTCATCACGACTGTCATCCCGGTAATTTATTCTGGAACAAGGACAGATCAAAGGTTGGTTTTCTTGACTGGCAACTGGTCCGTGTCGGCGAAGGCGTCAGCGATGTGGCTTATTTTCTGTCGACTGCGCTCAGTCCTGAAATGCGCAGGCTTCACGAAGCGGAGTTGCTTGCCAAGTATGCTCAAGCGCTGGCGGATAATGGGGTGGCCGGCGTTGATAATGACCTGCTGATGCAACGATACCGCGTCCATCTTGTTTATGCTTTCGAGGCGATGATCGTCACGCTCGCTGTGGGCGGCATGATGAATTTGGATTGCAACCTGGAACTGATACGCCGAACGGCGGCGGCTGTAGAGGATCTTGACGCTTTTTCGGCCGTGCGGATAAAAGCCCTTGGTGGGAGGAGTTTTTAGCCCCCAGATATTTAATAGCGTGTAGGATGACGGGACAAGCAGCCGGTTTTGTCGGTTGCTTGTCCCGTCAGGATTACCCTGTCTCACCAGTGCTTCGGACCAATGTTCTTCTTATTCGTATGCGAAGCTAACGGTAAAGCATATTTTTTCACGGGTCCCGAATTTTGCCTGTGACGCGTTGTAGGTAACCGGAGAATTGCCTTATTATCCCGTATTATTTGCCCCACTATCCGGTGGTGTTGGTGTAGCCGGTCGCGGATTCGTTGGTGGCTTGGGCGCCTCTGTAGCGGAATCTGGGTTGCTAGGGCTTGATATAGTTAACGGCTTGGGTTCGGCTTTTATTTTGTCCTTGGCGTAGATAATGAGGCGGTCAAAGATGGAGAAAGCCAGTTCGACGTTATATCCCAACAAAAAGGCGAACAGCAGCAGGTTCATTCCGATCTCGTCGATCTTGTCTGAAGAGTACAGCAATGGGCCCATTACACCGAGCAAACCTCCCAATAGGACGCGCATACTGTAGCGTCCGGGCCATGATGGTATGTAACTGTTGCTGGTAATCTGGTTTATTGTATTTCGAGCCAGGTAAGCGATAGCCCCCAGAAAACCCAGGAGTAGAGGGAGCAGGAGAACGTTGAGTAATGCGGCGACAGCTTTTACGGTTTCTATAATGACTTTGGGCTGTAATTGGGCGCTATCGGATGCATTATTTTCGGCATCCTGTTTTGGTGAGCATGTGGATATAAAATCAATTAATTCACACGCCTTACGTGTCGACAACACTGTTTGGTCTTCATTCATTTTCTTTTTCGCAAGAATGGAGAGCAGCGGCTCGGATTTCTCGTCAGCGTCGTTTTTTGCGGTTCTCGCCGTGGATTCAGATTCTTTTAGGCTGATGTATTCTTTGTCCAGTGTATCGATATTAGTAATGGTTTTTTCCAGAACGAGGGAATAGCCCTGAGCCAACACGAAAAGAACAACAAAAAACACCAAAAAACCAAGCAGCCCTTGCAGTTCTCCCTTAACGCCTCTTATCCTGTTTTTTCGATCTTTATTCAAGTCCTCCGCTACCTCCAGGCTTTCGGGTGTAACCGGATAGAGTAATATTGATAATTCATTGTAAGTCGACCATAAGTCTATTCGTTCTTGGGGCGACAGATCTTTTATGTTTTTGTGTAACAGCGGGATTGTTCTGCCTATGAACTCGTCTTTTAAGTCGAGGTCGGGTTTTTGCACTGCAAAGTGAAGCAAGTGTCCCAAATGCGTTTGCGCTTCTTCCAGGAGCTCTTGGTGGATTATATCGGTATCGGCCGTCATTGTTGTTTCCTCTCTTGATGCTGAGGCGAAGGAATGGGGAACGGAGTAGCCTGGCATTGAAGGCCACTGCCTGATGTTATTTCTTCTGGTATGGCGAAAAGTGAGCGGTTAATGTCCCCCTTTCAGCAACAAAGGATCAATCAAAGGCGTCCCCTCAACCTCAACCCAGTTTTGACCGTAAATGCCGGGAAAGTACCAAGAGTGCGTGGTAACCACGCCGTCAAGTAAAGCGACGGCTCCGGGTACGCTTTCGATAGCCTTATCCATCGCTTCCTTGGCGCTTGGAAATCCGGTAGGGAAGATGACAAAGATATGCTTTCTATCCTCACCCTTAACCCGAGCCGGAGACCGCTTGAAATCCGCTCCTTTCGACAGATCAATGTTTTTTGACGATATAGCGGTGAAATCGATGACTCTTTGCGAGCATCCAGATAAGAGCAAGACGCTTATAATTAAAAGTATTCTGTTCATGTTATTTTACCCGTTGAGCTTAAAAATGAGACTCGAGTATAGTCTATTCCTAGCTCTTGTCCAGAGTCGACAAAAGGCGGCAATCCATGCCAAATGGCTTTACGCATCATATTTTTCCGACAGCTGGAGTAACACAAAAACCGCTCCTGTTCCGCCGTCTTTCGGTGGTGCGGAGCAAAAGGCCTGAACGTCTTTGTGTTGTCTCAGCCATAAGTTGAGATTGTTTTTTAATACGGGGTGGTTGTCCATCGAGCGATAGCCCTTGCCGTGGATGATATGCACGCAGCGGCAGCCGTCTTCTACACAGTCATGCAGAAAATGCAGCAATTGCCGTTTTGCTTCATTGCTGTTCAGGCCATGCAGGTCGATTTCGGCGTCCAGTCCAAACTGGCCTTTGCGCAGTTTTTTCAGGACGCTATGCTGCAACCCTGGCTCCGCAAAACTCAGCGAGTCTTCAATGCCTACGTTTTCAACATTAAAATCGGCCGCGCCGTTTAGGTGTTCCGCTACATTAACGGTCTGTGATTTAGGGTAGGGTTTGGGCTTGTTACCTTCTGTTAATAGCACTTTATCGCTTTTTACAGTCTGTACTTTACCGATAGTTTGACGAAATAAATCGCTGTCTTCTGGAGTAAGTTTTTTTTTTGCCACGAGAGCTGATTTTGTTGTGTATTGTTGCTAATATGATTGATTTTATAGCTTAATTAGCTTCAGGGCGATTGATAATGCATATTTTATTGAGTAATGACGACGGCTACCTGGCCGAAGGTCTTATTGCATTAGCCAATGCATTGCGCGGGCATGCCGAAATTTCGGTGGTGGCTCCCGATAGGAACCGCAGTGCAGCGAGTAATTCTTTGACGCTGGAAATGCCGTTGCGCGCCCATGCCGCGGATAACGGCTTTACCAAAGTTGACGGCACGCCGACCGATTGCGTGCATTTGGCAATAACCGGCTTGCTTGAAAATGAGCCGGACATGGTCTTTGCCGGGATTAATCATGGCTCAAATTTAGGCGACGATGTGCTTTATTCGGGTACGGTTGCGGCCGCAACCGAGGGGCGTTTTTTAGGCCTGCCTGCCGTTGCCATTTCGTTGGTCGGGAGCAACCCTCGGCATTTTGATACCGCCGCACATGTTGCGGTAACGCTGTTACGGCAATTGATTGCTAATCCCTTGCCGCGAGACACTATTCTTAATGTCAATGTGCCGGATGTCGCTATTAAAGATTTAAAGGGTTATCAGGCAACCCGGTTGGGGCAGCGGCATAAGTCGGAACCGGTCGTCAAAAGCGAAGATCCTCGCGGCCGGATGATCTATTGGGTAGGGCCGCCAGGGGGGGAGCAGGATGCAGGTCCCGGAACTGATTTTTACGCCATTAATGCGGGCTTCGTATCGGTTACGCCGTTACAGGTGGACTTGACGCGGTATGAGCGGATCAATGATTTAAAAGTGTGGCTGCCCAAGGAGCATGATTTATGATTCAAAGCCTGCAAGGAATAGGCATGACCTCTTTGCGCACCCGTGAGCGTATGATCAACCGGTTAATCGAGCAAGGTATCAGCAGCAATAAAGTTCTGGATGTAATGCGCAATACGCCCAGGCATATTTTTATGGATGAGGCTTTAGCCAGCCGGGCTTATGAAGATACCGCGCTGCCGATCGGTTACAACCAGACGATTTCCCAACCTTATATCGTCGCAAAAATGACCGAACTGCTGTTGGCGTCGTCAGGCCGGTTAACCAGAGTATTGGAAATAGGGACCGGCTGCGGCTACCAAACGGCAATTCTGGCGCAGCTGGTCGATCATGTTTATTCCGTTGAAAGAATCGCCCCGTTACAGAAAAAAGCCAAAGACCGTCTATGGGATTTGAAGCTCAAGAATGTCAGTTTTCTGCACAGTGATGGCGGGTGGGGGTGGCCGGACCATGCGCCGTATGATGGTATTTTAGTGGCCGCTGCGCCACCTGAAATACCGGAAATGCTGTTGCAGCAAATGGCTGTCGACAGTGTGATGGTTATCCCGATTGGTAAGGGAGGCAGTCAACGATTACAGCGAGTAACGCGGACGGAAAACGGTTATGAAGTTGAGAAGCTGGAGCCGGTTGTCTTTGTGCCTTTCTTATCAGGAAGAAAATAAATGTGTTTGTAAGCCGACTGACAAAATCTTGCGATTAGCCCAAATATCGGCATATCGCTAAGCATTCGAGTGCGATAAGTTTAGCGGAATCCTTGGTTTTCCCGATGTCGTCAGATGTCAGGTCGGCGGCTATAGATTATTCCGGTTCGATAAAGCCTTTCGTTTTGTGCTGTTGGCCGCGATAACGTCGGTTTTTCAGCGTGAGCTATCAAAAGTAGCCGCCCCACTTATTGTCTAGGCTAGGCGAAGCCCAGATTCCTGGTCTCGTCCTGAGATGTACTATTTAACTGTCAAAATCTTTAATTACAGCAGTGACATAAAAGGCTGCGTAAATATGTGCTACGGTTTGTATTTTTAATCTTTTGAAGTTATTGATGACGGTTTTCGCGTTATTTTTGCAATGAAGTCGGCAATTATAAGATTTTCCATATGCCAATTTAAGGTTAATATCGGTTTTTATGAAATTTGACTCAAAAAAGATTCTGGTGGTCGAAGATCAGGCGATCATACGGGAAACCATTAAGCACATACTGTATTCGTTGGGGGCGCGGCATATCGTTGAAGCGGGAACCGGCATTAACGGAATCGTTGAAATGAGGCGCAGCCAATTCGATATTGTCCTCTGCGACTATAATCTTGGCGACGGGAAAAATGGTCAACAGGTTCTCGAAGAAGCCAAGCATTTTAAGTTGTTGCCGTTTAATGCCATTTTCATAATGATTACCGTTGAACACAGCAAGAGCATGGTGCTTAGCGCTCTCGACTGCAAGCCCGATGATTATCTGATAAAGCCTTTTAACCGGTTGCAATTGTCAACCCGGATCGAACGATGTATTACCCGCAAGGAATATCTTGTCAGTATCGAACGCGAAATAGACATGGGCAATATTTACCAGGCGATACAAAACTGTGAAAAACTACTTCAGCAAAGCAATAAAAAAACGCACTTACATGTATTAAAAATACGTGCTGAACTAGCGCTTTTAATCAGGGATTTTAAGTCGGCCAAAAGAGTTTACCAGGAAATACTGCAAGAAAGAGACTTGCCCTGGGCTAAGTTGGGTTTGATTATTATCATTTTCTTGGATGGTAATTATACGCAGGCTGTAGAGTCTCTTAAGCAGTTCATTCAGGAATATCCTATGATGTTGGAAGCTTATGACTGGCTGGCGAAGGCGTATGAAGCTTTGGGAGATGATCAGGAAGCATTGGCCGCGCTTAACCGGGCGATTGATATTTCACCTCAAACTATCTTAAGGCAGCAGCGGCTGGCCTCCTTAGCCGATAAGATTGAAAATATCGAAGTTGCAAAAAAAGCCTATAAAGCCGCTGTTAATTTAGGTAAGCATTCTGTTTATGGCTCATCCAATGATTTTTCGGGTTTGGCTAAAGCTCATTTAAAGTCCAACTCAGCCGGTGATGCGCTAAAAATATTGAATGAGATGAACAAGAGTTTTTTTAATGATCCCGACTCAAGGCTTAGGGCGGCCATATTGGAAATCGAGATCCAAAAAGCAAAGAATAACGGCGTAGTGGCGCAGAAGCCTTATGAAAAAGCATTTAAATTACATGAGCAATTCGGTAAACAAATATCCAGAGAATTGCGTTTGGAAATGGCGCAAATCAGTCATCTGAGCGGGGCCGGTGAAATTGCGGATGAAATTCTTGAAGATTTAATTAAAACTAACATTGATGATAAGCCTTTTATTGCAGACATCGACAAAATGTGCAGTACAGTTATCGGCGATAATTATGGGGGAAAATTGGTCGCCCGGATAAAGCAGGAATTAGTTGATATTAATAATCAGGGCGTCAAATTATTTAAGGAAGGTAAGATTAAAGAGGCTCTTGCTATTTTTGAAGATGCTATCGAAAAAATGCCTAATAACCAGACAATCACGTTAAATATGCTGAAAGTCATTATTCATGATTTGAAAACATCCAAACCTGATCCTAAAAAATCCATGCAGGCCCAGTCCTACATTAATAAAGCCATTCAGATAGGCATTGCCCATGACCAAATTGGCAGTATCCAACTGGAGCTGGATAATCTGCAGTACACTCCATCAAGCTAAAAAACAAGGTTAGCGACAAAGAGCCGGAGCAAGCTTTGCAGTTCGAAAGACATTCGTAGAATGAATGGCAAATTCATCTTAATGCTTTAATTTTATAAGAAATTACAGTGCGCATCGATCTTTCGGATAACTCGGCGGCGGGGGTATATTTTGCCTGTATTGGCTGTGAATGCGGCAAATACAATGTTGGGGGGATTGCGGAGTGAACGGGTCCGATGGGGAGGGCGTAACCGGGCGGACAAGCCGCCCGGCGTAGCTTTCAACTTATTTCTTTTTATTGCGTTCGTTTACTTCTTTGATAACTTCGTCCGCCACGTTTTTCGGGCACGGTAAATAGTGCGAGAATTCCATAGAGAATTGGCCGCGGCCAGAAGTCATAGTGCGTAAGTCGCCGATGTAGCCGAACATTTCGCTCAGTGGTACATCTGACTTAATACGAACACCGGTTGCGCCTGCATCCTGAGACTTGATCATACCGCGGCGACGGTTAAGGTCACCGATAACATCACCCACATGATCAGCTGGCGTAAAAGTATCAACTTTCATGATTGGCTCGATCAATTGCGGACCCGCTTTGGGGATCGATTGACGGAAAGCCGCTTTCGCCGCAATTTCAAACGCAATCGCAGATGAGTCAACCGCGTGGAAAGCACCGTCGGTTAAGATGACTTTAAAGTCCAAGCAAGGGAATCCGGCCAGAACGCCTTTATCCAGCATGCTTTTAAAGCCTTTTTCAACGGCAGGCCAGTATTCGCGCGGCACGTTACCGCCGGTAACCGCTGATTCAAACACAAAACCGCTGCCTGGCTCGCCTGGCTCGATGATGTAGTTGATCTTGCCGTATTGACCTGAACCACCTGATTGTTTCTTGTGGGTGTATTCGTCTTCAACCGGCTTGGTGATGGTTTCGCGGTAAGCCACTTGAGGTTTACCGACGATAACGTCAACGCCGTGAGTACGTTTCAAGATATCAACTTTAATATCAAGATGCAACTCGCCCATGCCTTTAAGAATGGTTTCGCCGCTGTCTTCATCGGTTTCAACGTGGAAAGACGGATCTTCCTGAATCATTTTGCCCAGCGCGATACCCATTTTTTCGGAAGCCGCTTTGTCTTTCGGTGAAATCGCCAGTGAGATAACGGGATCAGGGAAGACCATCGGTTCCAATGTTGCGGGGAACTTAGGATCGCACAGCGTATGACCGGTTTGCACGTTTTTCATGCCCAATACCGCAACAATATCGCCCGCTTGAGCCGAATCAAGTTCATTACGGGTATCGGCATGCATTTCCACAATACGGCCGATACGCTCGGTTTTGCCGGTAAAGGTATTCAGTACGGAAGTGCCTTTTTCCAGTTTGCCGGAGTAGATACGCAAGAAAGTTAAGGCGCCAAAGCGGTCGTCCATAATCTTAAATGCCAGCGCGCGCAGCGGTTTGTCCGCATCAACGATAGCAAAGGTGCCTGTTGGGTTGCCTTCCAGATCGACTTCCGGCTGGGGTTTAACTTCTGTCGGGCAAGGCAGGTAATCGATAACCGCATCAAGCACCAACTGTACGCCTTTGTTTTTGAAAGACGAGCCGCAGTAAGTTGGGAAGAAATCCAGGTTAATCGTACCTTTGCGGATACAACGCTTAATGGTGTCAATATCAGGTTCTTCGCCTTCAAGATATTTTTCCATTACGTCGTCATATTGATCGGCAACTTGGTCAATCATTTTTTCGCGCCATTTTTCGGCATCCGCCACCATGTCGGCAGGGATGTCTTTGATTTCGTAGTTCATTGGGTCGCCGGAATCATCCCATATCCAGGCTTTACGGGTCAGCAGGTCGACGACGCCGGAGAATTGGTCTTCAGTGCCGATAGGCAGAGTCATAACCAACGGCACGGCGCCGAGTACGTCTTCAACTTGCTTAACCACGCGATAGAAGTCGGCGCCGATGCGATCCAGTTTATTGATGTAGATAACTCGCGATACTTCAGAATCGTTAGCATAACGCCAGTTGGTTTCCGATTGGGGTTCTACGCCGCCTGAACCGCAGAAAACGCCGATACCGCCGTCAAGAACTTTCAGTGAGCGATATACTTCGATAGTAAAGTCAACGTGTCCAGGGGTGTCGATGATATTGAAACGATGGTCTTTCCAGAAACAAGTTGTCGCAGCGGACTGAATGGTGATGCCGCGCTCCTGCTCCTGTTCCATGAAGTCTGTGGTTGCCGCGCCATCGTGTACTTCACCGATTTTGTGGATTTTACCGGTAAGCTTTAAAATCCGCTCGGTAGTCGTTGTTTTACCGGCATCGACGTGAGCGAAGATGCCGATATTTCTGTAATGCGCTAAATCTGTCATGTTTTTACTCTAAAGTTGGGCATAAAAAACTTTTTTGGTGACCGCTCTCGGTAAACGTTCAAATAATGAGTGTTCACTGAGGACTCGTACCGGGGCAGTGGGCTACATACCATAACCGCAGTCACACAACCTAAGACCGCGGTGGCGGTAGCCATCGGAATGGATGAAATGCGTCGGATACATGCAGGTAGCTCAAAGCCGAGTGAGGTGCATTTATTGGGGTCACCATCGCTGCTCACTCGTCCAGCTTCGAAAGTCGGCTATTTTAACCTAAAAAACTTTGTAAAAACATAGAAAACCCATGTGTTGTATTGTTGTAATACCAAAATGGCCGTATCTGTTTGCTTATTTAATGTCAATATACTGAAAAAGGGCAAGCCCGAAAGCTTGGCGGCACAGTCCCCAATGTTTTTAGATGCGTGAGGACAGCTTGTCCGATGTCTGTATATTATGTGGCAATAGTTCTGGCATTGTTGAGCATCAAGGGTAGGTATAGGATATTATTTGACGTTTGAACTAAAGTCATCAGGGTATCGAGCTAATGTTTAACAACGCTTTGGCGCGATGTTGCATAAAACCGGGGCAAATTTTATCTGTCTTGCATCTATCGCTAATCCGCCGTCAAAACGGCGCATATTGATACGAAGTTGTTGGAGATCAAAGAAATTGTGATCATGTCTATTTCCGCCATCACCAGAAAAGATTTTTTGAAGGCGCCAGCAACCAACTCGTTATGAAACATAATTCAAATTGTATCTTTGCCGGCAGGGGTAGATGTCGCCCATCTTGGCAGGGCTTAAAAGTATTACAGGTGAACAAATGACATCAAAGAACGACCTTCTAAGTCTCGAAAAAATGGAAATGGCCTTGGAAGTGGTTCCTCCCAAAATCATATCGGAACCTCTTACTCTTAATGAGTGGACGCATGTGCTGTGTACGGAAGAAATGCCGATATTTTCCAATACGGCGCTCAGCATCCATGATATTTTGAGCGATGATAGAAAAGGCGCTATGGAGCTGGCCTCTGTTATTTTGCAGGACCCGAATCTGACGGTTAAATTACTAAAAATCAGCAACACCCCCCATTACAATCCAACGCGTCAGAAAATGGTTACCGTGTCACGAGCCATTATTATGATCGGTTCCGAGGTGATTCGCGAACTAACGCTGGTTTGCTCCTTTTTGGAATCCATTCTGTCCGCGACTAACAGGCGCCAGGCTAATGAAGAAATCGCCCAAGCTATTCATGCTGCGGTACACGCAAAGTCTATAGCGCTTGCGACCAACGATTCATCGCCGGAAGAAGTTTTTATTGCCACGTTGCTTAACCATATTGGCAGGATCTCTTTTTGGTGCTTTTGCGGAGAACAGGGAGAGCGCATTCAAGCTTTGATAAATAAAGGAAATTGCAGCCATGAAGCAGCGGAAAAGAAGGTGCTCGGGTTTACATTGGCAGAGCTGGGCGTTTCTTTAAGCAAGGCCTGGAAATTAGGCGGTTTGATTGAAGAAGCGATTAAGCCGGGCGTTTTGTCCAAGAAACCCAGGGTTGAATTAGTCGAATTAGGATATGAAATCACCGAGGCATTGAAAGAGGGTGCAGGTTCAAGAAAATATCAGACTTGTGTCAGGAAAATTGAGACGCTTACCCATCAATCCAAAAAAGTTATCAATGAAAAGCTGCAAAACAACACCAGTGTTGCGGCTGATATAGCCTGTCAATTTGGGGCTACTGACGCTTCTATGCTCATTCAAAGCCGCCTCAATCAATTTGTTGGCTTGGACGAATTGTCGCCGGTTATTGATAAAAAACAGCTGCAACTTCAGATCTCGCAGGACATTACCTCAATAATAAGCGATCGGATTGACATTAATCTGTTACTGGAAACGGCGCTTGAGGGGATCCACCGGGGTATCGGCATGGATCGGACTATTTTTTCTTTGTTGGTTGCCGACAAGCAGTCTCTTAGAGAAAGGCTGTCTTTGGGCTGGCGTAAAGAAACCTATGAGCACAAGGTCGTTTTCAATATTTCAGAAACGCCGCCCAATCTC
Organism: Methylobacter sp. Wu8; assembly: GCF_036440755.1. Lineage (NCBI taxonomy): Bacteria > Pseudomonadati > Pseudomonadota > Gammaproteobacteria > Methylococcales > Methylococcaceae > Methylobacter > Methylobacter sp. Wu8. The sequence continues at coordinate 35,925 of NZ_JAZGVT010000072.1, forward strand.
TTTTTTCATGCGCTGTCCGGTACCCAGGCTTTTTGGGCTAAACCTTCGGTTAATTCCAAGTTATACACACTCAGGGATATTAATGTGATTGGAAAAAACGAATGTTTCATTATGCCGATTTTTTCCAACAAAATGCCGATCGGCTTAATTTATGCCGATCGCGGGATTAATGAGCAGCCGTTAACTGAAGAAGATTTTAATGCCTTTAGATATTTTTCCCAGCAGGCGAACATAGGTCTGACCATCTATCGGATACAACGCAGTTAACCGGGACAAGAGCCGGGCGGCAGTCTCATTCATCTAACCTTTGCCAGGCAGACGGCGCGGCCGGAGCGTCGCAGTATCGATCGAGTAAGACGGTAAAATAATTCCGGTCAATCTCCTCGGCGCCGAAACTTTCCAGGTGCCTTGTATGCACTTGGCAGTCTATCAATTGGTAGCCCCAGGACACAAGCTGTTTAACCAAGGTGGCGAAGGCCGCCTTGGAAGCGTCGGTTCTGGTGTGAAACATGGATTCGCCAAAGAAAACCCGGCCCAGTGCAATGCCGTATAACCCGCCAACCAGTTCATCGTCAAGCCAGGTTTCAACCGAATGGGCAAACCCGGCTTGGTGCAGTTGCTTATAAGCCGCTTTGATTTCCGGCGTTATCCAGGTGCCGGCAGCATCTTTGCGGGGATCTGCGCAAGCCGCAATAACGTCATTAAAAGCCTGGTCGATGGTTACGGTAAAAATATTTTTACGCAGGGTTTTGCTTAAACTGCGGGAAATAACCAGTTTATTCGGAAACAAAACCAAGCGGGGATCGGGCGACCACCACAAGATCGGTTCGCCGGGGTTGTACCAGGGAAATATTCCGTGCCGATAGGCGTTCAACAGCCGGCTTTGGGACAGGCAGCCGCCGACGGCAAGCAAGCCGTCCGGTTCGCGGAGGGCTCTATTTGTCGAGGGAAAATCTTGTTCGGGGTTATTCGGATCGAGAACAGTCAGTTGCATTTTTGAAAGGCGAAAGGCGAAAGGCGCAGGGCGAAAAAAGACAGCTCTGCGTTGGAGCGCGGTTTATTCGCCTTTAGCCCTTTGTCTTTCGCCTAATTTAATTCATCAAGAAATTTTTCCGCATCCAGCGCCGCCATACAGCCTGCGCCCGCCGAAGTAATGGCCTGTTTGTAAACGGAATCCATCACATCGCCCGCAGCAAATACGCCTTCAACGCTGGTTGCAGTCGCGTTTCCGTGGATGCCGCTTTTGACTTTAACGTAGCCGTGCTCCATCTCCAGTTGCCCTTCAAAAATACCGGTGTTGGGCGTGTGACCGATAGCGATAAACACGCCATGCACATCCAGTTCCTTGGTCGAACCGTCCTGGGTGTTTTTGATTCTGAGGCCGGTAACGCCCATGTCGTCGCCCAGTACTTCATCCAGTTGGTGATTCCATTCGATCACGACATTGCCGTTTTGCGATTTTTCGATCAGCTTGTCGGCGAGGATTTTCTCGGAACGGAACCTGTCGCGGCGATGCACGACAATGACCTTCGAGGCGATATTGGCTAAATAAAGCGCCTCTTCAACAGCCGTATTGCCGCCGCCGATGACCGCAACGGGTTTGTTCCGGTAGAAAAAGCCGTCGCAGGTGGCGCAAGCCGAAACGCCCTTGCCTTTGAAAGCTTCCTCGGATTCCAGCCCCAAATAACGTGCCGAAGCGCCGGTTGCAATAATCAGCGCGTCACAGGTATAAGCGCCTGAATCGCCGGTTAACGTAAATGGGCGAGCCGACAAGTCAGCCGAGTGTATGTGATCGAAAATGATCTCGGTATTGAAGCGTTCGGCGTGTTTAAGCATTCTTTCCATCAGGGCAGGCCCTTGCAGGCCTTCAACATCGCCGGGCCAGTTATCCACTTCGGTCGTCGTCGTCAGCTGACCGCCTTGTTGCATGCCGGTAATGATAACCGGATTCAGGTTGGCTCGTGCGGCATAGATTGCGGCAGTATAGCCGGCGGGGCCGGAACCGAGAATCAAAAGGCGGCAATGTCTGGAATCACTCATTAAAAAATCCTTTGCAGGGGCAAGACAAAGAATTAATTATGAAGACGAAAGCGGGTTTCGTAAACTGTTTTATCGGCATAGACCGAGGTTAATTATAGAAATGCGAGCTGAGGTTTATTGCGGATATTATTAATGCTATACCTGTCATTATTGATCTATAATCATGTTTTGTTAGTAATTTATGTGACGAGTTGTTGAATATGGCTGCTGTGATGGAAGAAAAACCCTTTCGCGGTTTGCGAGAAGTTGCTTTATTAGGCTTCATCGCAGGCGCATTATTTTTTTTAATTTCGCTGATCACGTTTAGTAACGAGGATGCGGGTTGGACGCATAGCGGATCAGTACAGACAGTCTCTAATGCTTGCGGTGTTTTTGGTGCATGGATCGCTGATTTTATGCTCAGCTGTTTCGGCTTGGCCGCTTATCTGTTTCCGGTCATTATTTTCTGGCAAGGTTATTTGATCTACACTCAAGGCAGACAAGGTCGGGAAAAAATGGTTGTCGTGCTGCAATGGATAGGTTCTATAGCGACCATTGTTTCAGGTGCTGCGTTATTGAATTTGTATCTGTTGAGAATTGGTATTGAACTGCCCAGCAACACCGGAGGTATTTTAGGTCAGGAAACTGGTAATGCATTGCTGGTAGTCCTCGGCAATTCGGGGGCGACTTTATTTTTATTGGTGGTTTTGTTGGCCGGAGTCACCTTGGTTACCGGAGTGTCATGGATCGCGTTAATCGATGCTATCGGCAAATATACGGTATGTATATGCCGTTTTTTTTGCAGCAGCGTTCTGGGCTTATTGCAGGATCGTTCAGCCAAGCGCGCTCAGATGCCGGTCAATAATCCTGTAAAATCGGAACCTAAGAGAAAGGTCAGCGCCAAAGCTATATCAATTATCGAAAAACCGGTAGAGAAACTGGCAAAAAACAATCCATCGCCCAAAAAACAGCCAGCCGTTAAATATGACGCCAGCCAGGGGGTTTTGCCTTCCTTGGAGTTATTGGATCATCGCGACACCCGTGTTATCGGTTATTCGCAAGCCGATTTGGAAGAAATGTCGCGCTTGGTGGAAGATATTCTGGCCGATTTTAACGTCGTCGTCTCCGTGGTCGGCTTTCATCCCGGCCCTGTTATCACCCGTTTTGAATTACAGCCTGCGGCAGGGGTTAAAGTCAGTCGAATCAGTACGCTGTCTAAAGATTTGGCCAGAGCTCTATCGGTGACCAGCGTGCGTATCGTTGAAATCATCCCCGGTAAATCCGTAGTCGGTCTTGAAATTCCCAATCGTGAGCGGGAAATGGTGACCTTGCGCGAGTTATTGGTGTCGGCACCGTTTGAAAAGTCCAAATCCCTGCTGACGCTGGCGATGGGCAAGGATATTTCCGGTACGCCGATGGTTGCCGATCTCGGCAAAATGCCCCATGCATTGGTCGCAGGCACCACGGGTTCCGGTAAATCGGTCGCCATCAATACGATGATTCTGAGCCTGCTTTATAAAGCGACGCCGGAACAGGTGCGCTTGATCATGATAGACCCGAAGATGCTGGAATTATCGGTATATGAAGGTATTCCGCATTTGTTGACGCCCGTCGTGACCGACATGAAGGAAGCCAGCAACGCGTTACGCTGGGCGGTTGCCGAAATGGAAAGGCGCTATAAATTGATGTCCAAAATGGGCGTCAGGAACCTTGCCGGATTTAATCAACTGGTAGAAGACGCGACCGCACGAGGCGAGACTATCAGGGATCCGATGTTTCAAATGATCAGCCCGTTGGAAGAAGGCGAAGAATATCCGACCTTAAGCACCCTGCCCAGCATCGTCATCGTCATCGACGAGCTGGCCGACATGATGATGATTGTCGGCAAAAAAGTTGAAGAGCTGATCGCCCGTCTGGCGCAAAAAGCCCGTGCGGCCGGTATCCATTTGATTTTGGCCACGCAGCGCCCGTCGGTCGACGTATTGACCGGACTGATCAAAGCCAACGTGCCGACCCGGATTTCATTCCAGGTGTCGTCACGCATCGACTCGCGCACCATTCTCGATCAAGGCGGCGCGGAAACCCTGCTGGGCAACGGCGACATGCTGTTCTTACCTTCAGGCACCAGCATTCCGATCCGTGCTCACGGCGCTTTTGTCGATGATCATGAAGTGCATCGCGTGGTTGAGTTCTTAAAACAAACCGCGCCGCCTAATTATCTGGAAGACATCACCCGGGAACCTTCCGATTCCAGTGATGGTTATAGCATGGGTGGCGGTAATGGCGATGCCGAAAGCGACGCCTTGTATGACGAAGCCGTGCAGTTTGTCACGGAAAGCCGTAAAGCTTCCATATCGAGTGTGCAACGGCGGTTCAAAGTTGGCTATAACCGCGCGGCAACCATGATTGAAGCTATGGAGGCGGCCGGCGTAGTAAGTCCTGCGGAAAGCAATGGCTCGAGAGTTGTACTGGCGCCGCCGCCAGTACGAGATTAACAATAAATTTTGCGTGTGGGGAGTTGATATGGTGCTTATGATGGCGGATTCTCCCCAGCGTCATCGTCAGTGCGTTCTCCTTGGCAATCAATGCCCGTCAGGTCGGCGTTTCTTTGGGCGCGGGTATTTTTCAACGGATTGCATTGGACTAAGGTGTAAAACCGGTGTAATCATGCTGGGTATTAGATGAAACGGTATTATACGGCAGGTCGGATGCGTTGCGGCTTTCTGGTTTTATGTTAGGCATTAATGTTTATGGATAGACCAATATCATTATTAATGAATAGACATATCACGACAGTAGATATGAGCGAGACTATTGATATGGTTGAAAAAAAGATGGATGCAAACAAGTTATCGTGTTGTGCGCTCGTTGTTGATTCGAAGCAACGTTGCTTTGGTGTTATCACTTATCCGGATATTGTGCATTTTTATGAAAAGGGGAAAAATCCCAAAGCTGAACATGCTTGGGAATTGTGCACGCATAAAGTCATCGCTGTAAGTCCTGATACATCCGCCAGAGAAACAGCCACATTAATGTTAGAACACAAAATTCATCACATTGTCATACTGGAAAACCAGCTCATAAAAGGCGTCGTTTCATCAATGGATTTTGTAAGAGAGTATTTGAAGCAAAACACTTAGCCTGTCGTTTTACAATGTTTTGGTTGGGTAAAAATAAAATCGGCGGGAAAGATGAGCGGATGGTTTTGATATGACGCGACTGGCATATCAAGGAAATATAAACATTAACCGGTTTTTAGGTTTATTGACAATAGGTTGATGAGCTGATAATTTGCCTCGCTGGCACTCATGTTAATGGAGTGCTAAACATGGTCGCAGAGGTAAGTGTGGGTAATACGCAAGTTTTAAATGAGCGGTCGCTACAGCTTTTAAAAACGCTGGTCGAGCGTTACATCAGTGATGGTCAGCCTGTCGGTTCGCGGGCTTTGGCAAAAGATTCGGATTTAAATTTAAGTCCGGCAACGATTCGCAATGTGATGGCCGACCTGGAAGATCTGGGGCTGGTGCATTCACCGCATACTTCGGCAGGGCGGGTGCCCACGGTTAGCGGCTACCGTTTGTTTGTCGATACCTTGTTGACGGTTAAGCCGCTGGAATCGAAAGATTTAACTCGGTTGCATCAGGGCTTGTCGGTAAGCGATGACAGCAATGATATGATCGGCGTCGCATCGAGACTGCTGTCGGAATTAACGCAGATGGCCGGGGTGGTGACCTTGCCTAAAAGAGAGCTGGTGTGCTTGCGGCATATCGAGTTCCTGCCTTTATCTCATACCCGCGTGTTGGTTATTTTCGTTACCAACGAGCAGGAAGTTCACAATAAAATCATCCATACCTCCAAAGTATTCAGTTCCGCCGAATTACAGCAAGCGGCCAATTATTTAAACTCGATTTATTCCGGCCGTAGTCTGAATGCGGTGCGCAAAGCCGTTTTAAAGGACTTGCAAGACGATCAGGAGCGCATGAACCAGGGCATGTTGGATGCGGTAAAAATGGCGCAATTGGCGTTCGATCGGGACAATAAAAAAGACGATTATGTGCTGACCGGCGAAACCAATTTAATGGGGTTTTCCGAATTGTCGGATATGGAACGGCTAAAAGGGCTGTTTGAAGCATTCAGCCAAAAGCAGGGCGTTATTCATTTGTTGGATCAGTGCATGAAAGCCGAGGGTGTACAGATTTTTATCGGCGAAGAATCCGGTTATCGGGCTTTCGATCATTGCAGTCTGGTGACCTCGTCGTATTCGGTCAGCGATGAAGTGGTCGGTGTTCTGGGCGTGATCGGGCCGACGCGCATGGCCTACGAGAAAATCATTCCTTTTGTCGATGTGACGGCGAAATTGTTGGGGGCCGCCTTGAATCCGAAATCAACGACCCCACTATAAATAATATCCATTTTCTTGTGCCGTCCGGCATGGGTATTAATTTTAAATATTAAGGAGCTATGAATAATGAGTACTGATCAGGAAGCGCCTGGATCTCAGGTTAAAACTGAAAGCGAAACGGTTGCAGAACCGCATACCGAATTAGCCGAGCACGAGCCTGCTATTGAAGAGTTACAGCAGGCATTGGCCCAGGCTGAGCAAAAAGCGCAGGAGAACTGGGACAAAGCGGTTCGCGCGCAGGCGGAGATGGAGAACCTGAAAAGAAGAACGCAAAAGGATTTGGAAGACGCACATAAATTCGCTCTAACGGGTTTTGCCAAGGAATTATTGCCCGTATTAGACAGTCTGGTGTTGGGATTACAGGCGGCAACAGGCGATAGCGAGGAAGTGAAAAAATTCCGCGAAGGCAGCGAATTAACGATTAAACAGTTCGAATCAGTATTTGCAAAATTCAAAATTGAAACGATAGATCCGATCGGCCAGCCTTTTAACGCCGAGTTGCATCAGGCCATGGCCATGCAGGCGGTGGAAGGCGCCGAGCCGAATACGGTGGTTAACGTTTTTCAAAAAGGCTATACGTTGAACGGACGTTTGCTCCGTCCCGCGATGGTCTTGGTTGCCAAAGCAGCCGAAAAAAAGCCGGCGGATATTCCCAGCATCGATGAACAGGCTTGAAATCAAATAAAGCAGCCTTATATCTGTAACAACTTTTACTTTTTTAAATAAATTCAAGTCTGGAGAACTCAATGGCTAAAATAATCGGCATAGATCTAGGAACAACAAACTCGTGCGTTGCGGTGTTGGAAAACGGCGTCGCAAGAGTGATTGAAAACAGCGAAGGAGCGCGTACTACACCTTCCATTATCGCTTTTACCAGTGACGATGAAGTATTGGTAGGGCAGTCGGCAAAACGTCAGGCGGTTACCAACCCGAAAAATACCGTATTTGCGATCAAACGTTTGATCGGCCGTCGTTTTAAAGACGATGTGGTGCAAAAAGACATCAAAATGGTGCCTTATAAAATCGTCGAAGCCGAAAACGGCGATGCCTGGGTTGAAGTGCATGGCAAAAAAATGGCGGCTCCCGAAGTTTCGGCGCGCGTCTTGATGAAACTGAAAAAAGATGCCGAAGCCTATTTGGGCGAAGAAGTCACCGAAGCGGTTATTACCGTACCGGCTTATTTTAACGACTCGCAACGTCAGGCGACTAAAGACGCCGGCCGTATCGCCGGACTTGAAGTTAAACGTATCATCAATGAGCCGACCGCATCCGCATTGGCTTTCGGTATGGACAAACCTAAAGGCGACACCAAAATCGCGGTCTATGACTTAGGCGGCGGTACGTTCGATATTTCGATCATTGAAATCGCCGAAATAGATGGCGAGCACCAATTCGAAGTGTTATCGACCAACGGCGATACCTTTCTGGGCGGTGAAGATTTCGATTCAAGAGTCATTGAATTTCTTGCGTCGGAATTCAAAAAGGAAAGCGGTGTAGACCTGCATAACGATCCATTGGCCTTACAGCGTTTAAAAGAAGCGGCGGAAAAAGCCAAGATCGAATTGTCTTCAAGCCAGCAAACCGATGTGAACTTGCCTTACATTACTGCGGACGCATCAGGTCCTAAACATTTGAACGTTAAGTTGACACGCGCCAAGCTGGAGTCGCTGGTTGAAGAGCTGATTAATCGCACTAAAGGCCCATGCGAAATGGCCTTGAAAGACGCGAAGTTATCCGCATCGGATATTAACGACGTGATTTTGGTCGGCGGTCAAACCCGTATGCCGAAAGTTCAGGAAATGGTTAAAGCCATTTTCGGCAAAGAGCCGCGCAAAGACGTTAACCCCGATGAGGCGGTGGCTTTGGGCGCGGCTATCCAGGCGGGCGTTCTGGGTGGTGAAGTTAAAGACGTGTTGCTGTTGGACGTTATCCCTTTATCGCTGGGTATCGAAACAATGGGCGGCGTAATGACCAAGCTGATCGAGAAAAACACCACGATCCCAACCAATGCATCGCAGGTTTTCTCTACCGCGGACGACAATCAAACGGCAGTAACCGTTCACGTACTGCAAGGCGAGCGTGAAGTCGCATCGGCGAATAAATCGTTGGGTCGTTTTGACCTGTCCGATATTCCGCCCGCACCGCGCGGCGTGCCGCAAATTGAAGTCGCATTCGACATCGATGCCAACGGTATTTTGAACGTGTCGGCCAAAGACAAGGCGACCAGCAAAAAACAATCGATTGTGATCAAAGCGTCCAGCGGTTTATCGGATGAAGAAGTTGAACGCATGATTAAAGATGCCGAAGCGCATGCTGACGAAGACCGCAAGCTGACCCAATTGGTGGCGGCGCGCAACCACGCCGACGGAATGATTCATGCGACTGAAAAATCATTGAAAGAACTGGGCGATCAAGTCGGCGCCGATGAAAGAACCGGCATCGAACATGCGATTGAAGCACTGAAAACTGCGGTTAAAGGTGACGATAAAGCGGAAATTGAAGCCAAAACTCATGATTTAACCGAGTTGTCAGGCAAACTGGCTGAACGTGTTTACGCACAAAAATCGGCGTCGGAAGGTGAAGCGTCAAGCTCTCATGCTTCTTCGGAGCATGCTGCGGACGACGGCGTTGTCGATGCCGAGTTTGAAGAAGTCAAAGACGACGATAAGAAGTAAAATGCAGGTATGGGGTAAAATATATCCCCTATGTATTAACTTAATGCATAAAACCACAAAGGACACGAAGTTCACGAAGAAAAAGCTTTGTGTTCTTCGTGTCCTTTTTCTGGTTTATTAATCATGGATTATTGATCAAGTAAACGAACTTTTACGTCGATGCGTAGGGCGCATTACCCCAGTGACATTGCCGTAAAGCAACATAACCGTCTTTTATCCTCTTCACGGGGTACCCGGGGCAATATCAGACAATGATAATCACCAAAATTTAACAAAAGAATATTGAACCATGGCAAAAGAAGATTTTTACAAGCTTCTCGGTGTAGACAGAAACGCCAGTGATGCAGAGATTAAGAAAAGCTATCGCAGCAAGGCGATGAAGTATCACCCGGACAGGAATAAAGACAACCAGGTAGAAGCTGAGGCCAAGTTTAAGCAGATTAAAGAAGCTTACGAAGTTTTATCGGACCCTAAAAAACGTTCCGCTTACGACCAGTTCGGCCATGCCGGAGTCGATGCATCGATGGGCGGCGGACGTGGCGCCGGCGGATTCGGCGGATTCGGAGCCGGTGAAAGTTTCAGCGATATATTCGGCGATATTTTCGGCGGAGGCAGGCAGCGGAGCAGCGTCCAGCGCGGCTCGGACCTGCGTTACAACCTGGAATTAACGCTTGAAGAAGCCGTATTCGGCACCGATGCCAAAATCCGAGTGCCGGTGCTGGTTACCTGTGGCGAGTGTAGCGGTTCAGGCGCTAAAAAAGGTTCCAGCCCTATTATCTGTTCAACCTGTCACGGCCACGGCCAAGTCAGGATGCAGCAGGGCTTCTTCTCGGTACAGCAAACCTGTCCGACCTGCCGTGGTTCCGGCAAACAGATCAAAGATCCTTGCGGCGTGTGTTACGGTCAGGGCCGGGTTCAGGAAAATAAAACCCTGTCCGCAAAAATCCCGGCAGGCGTCGATACCGGCGATCGCATACGCTTGGCCGGCGAAGGCGAAGCCGGAGAGCACGGCGGGCCGGCAGGCGATCTATACGTTCAGGTTCAGGTAAAAGACCATGAGATTTTTACTCGAGATGGCGCGAATTTATATTGCGAAGTGCCGATCAGTTTCCCCACCGCCTGTTTGGGCGGAGAGCTGGAAGTGCCGACCTTGAACGGCAAAGTGCTGTTGAAAATCCCCGCCGAAACGCAAACCGGAAAGCTGTTCAGGCTACGCGGCAAAGGCGTGAAGCCGGTCAGAGGTGGAGCCGTCGGCGATTTGTTATGTAAGGTGCAGGTTGAAACGCCGGTACATCTGACCAAAGAACAAAAAGCATTGGTTGAGCAACTCAGCGAATCCCTGTCCGGCAGCGGCAAACACCATAGCCCTCAAGAATCCTCATGGACCGATGGCGTAAAAAGCTTTTTCGACAAATTAACAGGATAAGTCATGATGCGTATTGCTGTAGTAGGTGCGTCCGGTCGCATGGGTCTTTGCTTGATCAAGGCGGCGGCGTTGGCTAAAAATGCCGAATTGGCCGTTGCGGTCTCCCGTCCCGAGAGTCTTGCGATAGGCAGGGACGCAGGCGAGCTGGCAGGCATCAGCGTCGTCGGCGTTAAAGTCGTCGATAACTTGGCGTCCGTGGTCGATCAATTCGACGTGCTGATCGATTTTACCCGCCCCGATGCGTCAATGGCTTTTATCGAGACTTGCCGCGAGGCCGGAAAAAAGATCGTCATCGGCACCACCGGCTACAGCGACGCGCAAAAAGCCCGGATCAGCGAAGCGGCTAAAGACGTGGCGATCGTGATGGCGCCCAACATGAGCGTCGGCGTCAACCTGTCGCTTAAATTGCTGGAAATGACCGCTAAAGTCATGGGCGATTACACTGATATTGAAGTGATCGAAGCCCATCACCGGCATAAAGTCGATGCGCCGTCCGGCACCGCATTGCGCATGGGCGAAGTGATAGCCGATACGCTGGGCCGGGATTTAAAAGACTGCGCGATCTACGGCAGGGAAGGCAATACCGGCGAGCGCGACCGGCTTACCATCGGCTTTTCAACCATACGCGCCGGGGACATCGTCGGCGAGCACACGGTCATGTTTGCCGACGACGGCGAGCGGGTGGAAATCACCCATAAAGCCACCAGCCGGATGACTTTCGCCAACGGCGCGGTCAGGGCGGCGGTTTGGCTGGCTGATAAGGACAGCGGTTTGTACGATATGCAGGATGTTTTGGGGCTTTCTTGAGCCTGAAAAACATTTTGTCCACGAAAAACACAAAAAGCACGAAAATTTTCAAATAGATGAATGTCGGTCGGGTTAGCGTAGCGTAACCCGACATATCGAAGCGACAAATGTCGGGCTAAACAGCATGCCTAAAGTTATTGACGCGGAAACACTGCTGCGGGTAGCATGAAAACTCACCCAGCAAATAAACAGTCGGTTAAACCGTGCATAGTCAACGCTTCAATAAAATTATTCACGTAACGGAACATGCTCAAAAACGCATGATTGAACGTGATATTTCGAAGGAATTGTTAAGTGACCTTATCGAAACAGGGCGGTTAAGCTATAAAGACGACAAGCATGCATGGATAGCAAAGTGCTATCAACATCGAACCGATAACTTACTTTGTGCCGCAGTGGTCATGGATCAAGCGATTATTGTTAAAACAGTGATGTATCACTTTAGTTTCGAGAATGAATTATGAAAACAATCTACTATCCTGAAGACGATATTTTGGAACTGCACTTTAGCGACAACCCTATCGTTAGAGAAACTACACAGGATTGGAATGTCGTTTTGTCTTACGATGCAAATAATCATCTTGTGCAGATGGTGGTATTGGAAGCCAGTGTTTCCGGGCTGCTGCCTTTGCAGGAACAGAAAGCTGCATAGTCGGTTGGTTTAGCGTAGGCCGTACCGCGGCTACTCGGCAATATTGAACTCGCGTACAATCAATGGAATTATTATTTCATGCATAGTTTCCGTTGGCTCTCCAATTATTGAAGTTATATTTACCTTATGAGGCGGCTGGATATTAGCTTTATATGGCTGTCGAGTAAGTAACTCAACTATTTTGAAAGCCTTATTTTCTGGAAGAGTTTTCAATAAATCAGATAATTTCCCTGCATCAAAATCGTAAGCTACTGCATACTCTATATCACCAACCATCCTGTTCAAGTTAATTGAAAATGTGTGGTCGTTTACTCTGACAATATGATCGACCGGTACATTGTAATCATATTGTATTACGTGACTTTTAATTCCAGCCTTGTAAAGCATCGTTCCATAATCTGGGTATAGATTTTGAGGCATAGGTGAGAAATCCTGTATTTTGTATGGAGCTAATACATTTTCTATTTCTCCCCAAAGCTCATCTGTTTTTATTAATGGGATGATGAGAATAGGGTTTATCTGATTAATGTGGAAAACAGTTAATTCATTTCCATTACATAATGCATATAAACTAGCTCTAACATCAGGATGTATAGAATAACTGTATGCTTGCTCAACGTTTTTTCCATTACGGATATTTTCTTTTGGTGATTTTGCATCTAATACGCAAGCTACGTTGTTTTTAACACTAAGAATGTAGTCTGGAAATATATTAATTTTTTGTTTTTGAGTTCCAATTAGAACGTATGGATGATTAAGAGCTTTTCCTCTCTGTATCTTATAATCCCCGTGAGATTTATAACCCAGCCTGTGCAAAATTGGCGTGATTAACTCTTCACGAACAGAATCTTCCTTGAAATCATTTGACTTCAATATATCGAATTCAAAATCTTTAAAAAGCATTATAGGCTATCACTCCTGGCAAAAAACAAAAATGAATTACAATATTAGTGAACGCTTTGTGTGAGCTGACTACTAAAAGCATAGCATGATATAAAGTATGAGGCCCATCGTTTGCGTGAATTTAAAGAGCACACCAATATCAGGCTATTGTCGTGGTTTTTTACTGTGAACCCTGCCAAACCTCGGAACAATTATTTTTTGGTTAAAAAGATTGATCCGCTACAGACAGCTTTTCTTTGTTATATTGCTCACCATCAAACCCTTTAACAAAGAAAACCAATGTTAAGAATATTCCACACCGCAGACTGGCATCTAGGCCACCATCTCCACGGCGTATCCAGGCAACTGGAACATCAGCGTTTTCTGGATTGGCTGTTGGGCGAAATGCACGCCAAACAAGCCGACGCACTGATTATTGCCGGCGATATTTTCGATTCTGCCAATCCATCTTCTGCCGCGCAATCCCAGCTTTACGACTTTCTGGTCAAGGCCAGAACCTGGCTGCCGAACCTGGACATTGTGCTAGTCGGCGGCAATCACGATTCCGCGTCCCGGCTCGATGCGCCGTCACCGATTCTTAATGCGTTGGGCGTTACCGTGGTCGGCGGCTTGTCGCGCGATGTTGACGGTAATATCGATTGGCAGCGCTTGCTGGTGCCGCTGACCAACGCGGCGGGCGAGATTAAAGCCTGGTGCGGGGCGATGCCGTTTTTGCGCAATGCCGATTTGCCTGCCGATCAGCAAGATGATGATCCGCTAATCTCCGGCATGAAAACGCTGTATGCCGGACTGTTTGAGCAACTGCAACAAAAAGCCGGCAACGGTGAAAGCCTGATCCTGACCGGGCATTGTTATATGGTCAACGGCGCGGTGTCCGAATTAAGCGAGCGCAAAATACTGGGCGGCAACCAGCATGCGCTGCCGGTTGAATTATTTCCCGATGACATTGCTTATGTCGCGCTGGGCCATTTGCATTTGGCGCAACGCGTCGGCGCAAACGAGCATATCCGTTACAGCGGTTCGCCGATTCCGCTGTCGTTTGATGAAAGCGATTATCCGCATCAGGTTGTCCAGGTCGATGTTAAAGCCGGTCAGCCGGTTGAAACCGCTAGCGTTAAAATCCCCCGTAGCGTTCAATTGTTAAGAATTCCCAACGGCAAAGATTTTGCCGTGTTGCCTGAGGTAATCGAGCAATTGAAAAGCCTGACCCTGGACGATCTGCCGATAGAGCAAAGGCCGCTGCTCGAATTGAGAATCAGGCTGGAAAAACCGGAGCCCGGATTGCACCAGCAGATCGAAGAAGTGATCGCCAAACTGCCGCTGCGTTTACTGAAAATATCCAAGGCTTACAGCGGCAGCGAAAAAAGTCTGGCCGACCTAAAAATCGAAGAACGCCTCGAAGAACTGCAACCGTTGGATGTTTTCCAGCGCTGCTATCAAAACAAGTATGACCAAGATGCGCCGGAAGCTTTAAATGCGCTGTTTAACGAATTGGTTGAAAGCCTGCAAGGACCGGAATAATGCGCATTTTAGCGATACGCGGAAAAAATCTGGCCAGCTTGGCCGAGCCGTTTGAGATTTTGCTGAATTCCGGGCCATTGGAACAGGCCGGGTTATTTGCGATTACCGGCCAAACCGGCGCCGGTAAAAGCACGATCCTGGACGCCTTGTGTCTGGCGCTATACGACAAAATCCCGCGCCTGCCGGACGGCCACGGTTTTGCGGTAGGCCATAAAGATGAAGATGAAAATCTGCGCGTGACCAGCAATGACGTGCGCTCGATACTGCGCCGGGGTACCGGCAACGCGTATGCCGAAGTGGATTTCATCGGCAAGGACAAACATCACTACCGGGCGCGTTGGGAAGTCAGCAAAGCCCGAGGCAAAGCGGACGGGCGCCTGCAGCCGCAGGAAGTCACGTTAAGCAAAATCGACGACCGCCAGCGCATCGGACAGGGTAAGAAAAACACCCTGGAAATAATCAGCGAACTGATCGACCTTAACTTCGACCAGTTCCGCCGCTCGGTGTTACTGGCTCAGGGCGACTTTGCCGCATTTTTAAAAGCCAAAAAAGACGAACGTTCCAGTTTGCTGGAACGTATCACCGGCACCGAACTTTATTCCGATCTGTCTATCGCCGCATTCAAGCGGGCCAGACAGGAAAAAGACGCGCTAAGCCAAATTGCAAACAGGATGCAGGATCAAATTCCGCTGGATGCGGAAGCCCGACAATTGTTGGAGCAACAACGGGATCAATTCGCCGGTCAATTGGCCGATCTGGATCAGCAAATCGCAGCCAACCAGAAAATCATCGACTGGTATGCCGAACTGAAAAAATTGCAACAAGCCGAACAGGATGCCCGATACATTCTTGCCGGTAGTCAGCAGGCGTGGGATGCGGCCGAAGCCGATCGTCAGCTGATACGGAAAGTCGAAGCCGCGCAGCCGTTAAGACCGCTGTTAAGCCATTACCAAACCGCAAACATCGAACACCGCGATGCCGAACAGAAACTTAAAGACAGCGGCAATCAGCAAATAACCGCTGAAATAAAACTGCAAAGTGCAAAAGAACAGTTAGCCGTTCAGGCAGAAGCATTAGCCGAAGCCGAACAGCGGCAACAGCAGGCGCAACCACTATTAATTAAAGCGCGGGCTTTGGACACCCGCATCGATGTGATCCGGCAGGCTGTCGGTGCTTTGGCGGCAGAAGAAAACCAATTGCTTAAAGCGTTGGACAGCGCCGAAAAAGACCATCAATCCTTATTGATTCAACAAGCCGAGCAAACTACCGCACTGCAACAGCTTGCTATCTGGCTGAAACAAAATCAGGCAATCAAGTCCATTGCAGCCGAATGGAGCCGATGGGATGCCGAGCTGGAACGCTACCAGACAGTGAATACCCGAAAAGCAGCCGCCGAACGCAATGCCGAGCAGTTAAAGCAGGCGGTTGCCAAGGATGAGCTTAGTTTGGCGGAATTAAAACAGGCGATTGATGACGCTCACAAAAAACTGGAACTGCATCAACAGGCACTGGCGCAACTGAAAACACAGGACAGCCAAAAATCTCTTGAAGACCTGCATCGGTCTAAAGACGAGCTTGAAATCAAGCGCGAGCAGGCCAACCTGGCATTGAGTCTGGCAAATAATGCACAGGCTTTGCAACAGGGTATCAAACAGGACACGGATAAGTTGGCCGCTACCGAGCAAGCGATTAATGATAATACGCTGCAACTGCAAACATTAAGCCGGCAACAGATGGCTAATGGTGTTGCTCTAACTGAAGCCAAAAAAGCCTTGGAACTGATACAAGCGACAACGCATAAAAACGCCGAGCAATTCCGCGCTTTGTTGCAAGATGATCAGCCGTGCCCGGTTTGCGGGGCGCTTGAACATCCGTGGAAAGAACATGCCGGCATCGGCAATGAACATGCCGCAGCACAATCAGCACGGGTCGCCGAACTGGAAAATCAAAATGAAACGCTGATTAAAACTGTCGCCGAACTGACCAAAAGCGCCAGCCAAGACATGGAACAACAAACAGCGCTGGCAGACAAGCTGGCGGAAGCGCGGACAAAATTGGCTCAATGCGGCAACGATTGGGCCGCTTTGACTATGGACGATAAGGTCGATTTTGCTGTCACCGATGTTCAGCTTTTGCCTGTACTTAAAAGCCACGGCGAACAGATCAATTCCGCATTGGCGTTAATCAAGCAGCAGGAAAAAACGGCTCTTGAATTACAAAAACAGCTTAAAGCGGCACAGGATTTATTCGATGCGGCCAAGCTGAACAAAGATAGCTTAGCTGACCAACACGTCGTGCTGGATAAGCAGTATGCCAAAAATAAAGCCGAGCTGGAACATGTCTCAGCCGGAATTCTGGAGCTGGAAAAGCAACTGAAAGCGATTGTCGAGTTACTGGCGATACCCTTCCAACATTTGGAGAATTGGCAAGTTCGCTTGCAGGCTTCTACAGTAGAGTTCAGGCAGGATTGCGCGGCAATAGCGCAACAATTCCAGCGCACCGAAGGTCAGATTGACGCCGCCGAAAAATCCCTGGAAAAAATCAACAATGATGAAAAGCTTGCCGGGCAATCGCTAAAACAGTGCCTGCAACAACACAGAATTAAACAGGCTGAGTTAAAGACCCGGACGGATGAGCAGCAAAAATTATTGGTCGAGCGCGAGGCGGTATTGCCCAATGTGACTGCTGACATTTACCAGCAAACCATTAACCAAAACGTACAGACCGCAAGAGCCGGCCACCTGCTGGCCGTTAATACGGTTAATCAAGCGGAAACGGAGTTGGCAGCCCATAAGCAAAATCAGCAGCATTGGCAAGCCGAGACCGGCAGGCGCTACAGCAACCTGGAAAAAGCTCTAACTGAGTTGAACCTGTCGCTGGAAAAGCAGGCCATAGATATTGAGCAACTAAGCCGGTTATTGGAAAAAGATCAGCACTGGCTGTCTGAACGGAAAAAACAAATGGCAGTGCTGGAGCGCGCTTTGCAAGAGTCCGCGGCCTTATTAAAAGTTAAAATCTACGATTGCGTTAAGCACAAAAGCCACGCTGTCGAAATAGTTGAAGAAGATGCCAATAAACTCTTGGCCGAATTGCAACAGCAAAGACAGATTGCCCATAGCCAAAAAGAAGAGCAAGTCATATTGCTGCGGGAAGACGATAAAAAAATCGAAACCGGGCATGTTTTAAAAGCGGAACTGGACAGCCAACAAAGCCGTTGGGAGCAATGGGAAAGCCTGAATGAATTAATCGGCTCAAAAAACGGCGCAAAGTTTCGGACGTTTGCCCAAAGCCTGACCCTGGAAGCATTGCTGGCGCACAGCAACCAACATCTTGAAGACTTTGCCAAACGCTACGCTCTGCAACGCGTGCCGGGCAGCGACCTGGAACTGCAAATCATAGACCGCGACATGGCCGACGACGTGCGTAGCGTACACAGCCTGTCCGGCGGCGAAAGCTTCCTGGTGTCGTTGGCGTTGGCCTTGGGCTTGGCGTCGCTGTCATCCAATAAAACCCAGGTTGAATCATTGTTCATCGACGAAGGCTTCGGCAGCCTGGACCCGGAAACGTTGGATATAGCCATCGCCAGTTTGGATACCCTGCAAGCCTTGGGCAGGAAAGTCGGCGTGATCTCGCATGTGCCGATTTTGGTTGAGCGGATTGGCGCGAAGGTGGTGGTCGAAAAACAGGGGGGCGGGCGTAGTAATGTTTTTATTGTTGGGGGGTATTGAAATGCGCACTCGCAAGTGGTGTGATGGGTTGAGTTAATCCTAACAAAATCAGTTGGAACAAGTGAAATCCGTTCGTGCTGAGCCCTTCGGCTACACTCAGGAGAGCCTTGTCGAAGCATGAGCGGATTTCACGCTCCACCCATTTGGTGAGCATTCCAAACCCCGCTCACCCTTCGACTGGGCTCAGGGCGAACGGGGTTTGGAATGCTCAACTGATTTTTCTAGGTTAATTCATACATAGGCGGAGAAGATAACGGTCATCGCCGCGACTGAAGTCGCGGCTCCAAATGTCCTGAATGAAATTGCGATTTTTGTTGGTTTTTGCATGATTACCGATATTTTGTTAGTATCCGTAGCAGACAAAGGAGCAGATATGAACGAAATTTTCTTTATTGTAGAAGATGCCCCGGAAGGCGGTTATACGGCCAAGGCGCTCGGCGAATCGATTTACACTGACGCGGACAATCTTGAACAACTCCATGCCAACGTCCAAGATGCAGTTCGCTGTCATTTCGATGAAGACAAAAAACCCAAAATGATCCGCCTGCATTTCGTTCGCGAAGAAGTCATCGCAGTTTGAAACTCCCCCGCGACATTGATGGAATCCAGCTTGCAAAAGCGCTTGCCGGACTCGGATACCATATCACCCGCCAAACCGGAAGCCACATTCGCCTGACAACTTTTGAGAACGGCGAACATCACATAACTATTCCGGCTCATAATCCTTTAAAAATCGGCACATTGGCTTCGATTTTTAGCGGCATCGAATCGCACTTCAAGCTTACTCGAGATGAATTGTTGAAACGTCTCTTTTCTTGATTATTTATACGGCAGTTCTTACTGGCGAAAATGTGTCTGATTGGCTGTATTTATCTTTTCACAGGTATGTTTATTTGGGCATATTCCCCCTGGATTGGGCAGGGATTGGCAATTGTGAGTTCGGATCTGATTTGGAATAGAACGCTTTATTTGAAGTTGGTGGGTTTCGCTACCGCTCTACTCATCCTACGCGCTGCTGCAAAAACATCTAAATCATTAAAATTGTGAAAGAATCACGTTTTTTATGTTATAAAACCTTAAATATTTTATATTCTTAAGCATATTAACGATTAATTCACGGCATAGCAGATGATTGTATCTTTTTCAGTAGCAAATTTTCGTTCATTTCTCGAAGAAGAGACTTTTTCTCTCGTTGCCAGTAATCGAGTGTCTGGAAGTCATGAAGGGCATGCTTTCCCTATTCCTGATTCTAAAGAAAAAGTACTCAAAACAGCAGTTCTCTATGGAGCTAACGGGGCAGGTAAATCTAATCTTTTTAAAGCGCTTAGGTATCTTAAAACGATTGCATTAAAGCCTCGCAAAAAAAATAGCGGAACAGGACGGGAAACGTTTCGCTTTAGCGCAGAAAGTGGTAAATCTTCTAGTTTTGATTTGCAATTCATCACAGGCAATAAACTCTACCGATTCGGATTTAAATTGGATGACCAACGAATTACCGAAGAATGGCTGGTTCGGGTAAGAGGTGGACGCGAAACCCCCGTTTATGAACGGGTTACCGATGAAAGCGGGAACGTAACTATCGAAGTCAAAGGAAAAGGAAAAAAATTGCAAGCTCTCGCCACCGTCGGAGGGCCTCAAAATCAATCCTTTCTGGCTACTATTCAAGCTACTCTGGATGTGTCCGATTTTGGTAAAGAACTTACAGAAGTTCTAGCTTGGTTCAATAATAGTCTGACATTGATTGCCCCTGATGCTTCTTTTGCTCGTCTTGGACATTTATTAGATAGTGATTCAAATTTTAAGGCGTTTGCAAGTGAGTTTCTCAAATCCTCATCCACTGGGGTGGATCATTTACAAGTACATAGAAGTGAGATTAGCGAAGACGAGCTTCGCAGTTTATTGCCAAAACGTATTATCACTAAAGTACTGGATGATGTCCGCGATGAAGAAGACGGCACAATATTACTTCAACTAGGTGAGGGCAATGAGTTACTGATTGAACGTACTGATGAAAATCACTTTTATCGCATCAGGATTCAGGCTGCTCATGAACATCAAACAGGAAATAAGGTTTCACTGGATTTGACCGAAGAATCTGACGGTACACGGCGACTCTTAAATTTGATTCCTGCTTTGCATCAGTTGCGGACCAGCAGTGGTGTATTTTTCATTGATGAAATTGATCGTAGCATGCACCCGATATTAGTTAGGGAATTCTTGGACTTTTTTCTAAAATCTTGTGACGGCGGCCAACGCCAAATTATTGTGACGACGCACGAATCAAACTTGCTGGATTTGGAGCTGTTGCGTCGTGACGAAATATGGTTTGCTGAGAAAGACGCAAATGCTGTTACACATATTTATCCGTTGACAGATTTTAAAGTGCGCAATGATTTAGAAATTCGCAAACATTACTTGCATGGGCGCTTTGGAGCAATCCCGTTCATTGGAAACCTTGATCGTTTGGCGACCCAAGGAGATGTCTGAATGAGCCTCACTCAGCGAAAATCGCGTCCGTTAATTCGAGACACTGATAGTCTTCGAGATGATCGCTTATTCATTGTTGCTTGCGACGATACCTACGCACCAAAGCAGTATTTTGATTTTTTTAAAATGGTTAGAATAAAAGTTCATGTTGTTGAAACGCCTAAAGAAGATACTTCGTCCCATGCTACCCATGTGCTGGAAAGATTACAGAAATTTGAACATGAAGAGGACGATGAGCTTTGGATGCTTCTGGATACCGATCATTGCACAAAAAATGAACACATAAAAAGCTTTAAACGCGCGCTCAAAGATGCTCGCGAGCAGGGAATAAAGGTTGCGCTGAGCAGACCTTGTTTTGAGCTTTGGTTGTTACTGCATCATGCCGACTATTCTGTAGTGACCTCACTTAAAAACGCATCAGAAACAGATGCGGCTTTGAGCCAAGCGCTGGGAGTGAAATACGACAAAACAAAGCTTCAGCAAGATCATTATCCGTTAGCCAGTGTTTGTGATGCATACCGTAGATCTGAAGAACTAGACAAAAAGACTGCTGGTGGCGATATTCCCAGCGGCAACACCAGTCGAGTTTACCTACTCTGGAAAGCAATTTTAGCTAAATCTCTTTCTTCGCAGCTTCATTCTGAATTGAAGGGCTTGCTGCCTAATAGTTAAAATGTCATCGAATAGCGATAGGATATCGGATATGCTGTTTATGGCTTCTACGAAACAGCGCAGATATAGAGTACCTTAGTTCCTACCGCAGATTCTCAATGGCTGAAATAAGCAAACAAGACCTTGAAGACATTACCAAACGTTATCTGGAGCTGATGGCATCGCAGCAAACGCTATTACTGTCGACGGCTTCAGCAAACGGCGTTCCTGACATCAGTTACGCTCCTTTTGTGCGTGACGATGCCGGAGTCTTTTATATCTATGTCAGCGAGATGGCCTGCCATACGGTTAATTTGCTGAATAACCCGCAGGCATCGGTATTGTTTATTCGTCCGGAATCCGAGTCGCCTAACCTTTTTGCCCGGGAACGGGCGGTGCTAAGTTGCAGCGTCACGGAAATAATCCGTGACACTGCAATTTATGCTGACCGGATACAAGCTTTGCAGGATAAGTTTGGCGAGGTGGTTAGTATGCTGAGTTCCTTACCGGATTTTCATTTGTTTGCACTGCGTCCGGAAAACGGGCGGTACGTTATTGGTTTCGGTCGCGCCTTCAGTATTAATGTGGGCGATGGTTCCTTGCGTCATATCTAGCCGGGTATCTGTAAAACAGATCGGAAAATAGCTGAGCTTTATGCCGTCAATCCACTCATGTTTCCATCAATAGCCGGTTGTCGCCTTTCTGGAGTAATCGCTTGTAAAAATACCAATAACTATTAATAATTGGTATGTAGATGAAAGTGAGGTTATAGCTTATGCAAAAAAATACCAGCGTTTCGATCGGGCTGCATTTTGAAAAATTCATTGCCGACATCGTTGAAGAGGGCCGGTTCGGCTCGAAGAGTGAGGTTGTCAGGGCGGGACTTAGGCTTTTGGAGGCTCAGGAAATAAAACTGGCCGCTTTACGTTCTGCATTGATTGAAGGTGAAGAAAGCGGAATCGCTGAAAACTATTCGCTAACAGGTTTGATTGAAGAGCTTGATAAAGAAGACGGGGCATAATGCCGTCTTTTCGATTAACAAAGCAAGCCAAAGATGATTTGAAAGCTATTGCTCATTATACGCAAGAAATCTGGGGACGCGATCAGCGAAATAAGTATCTTGGCATATTGGACAATTGTTTTCACCTGTTAGCCGACAAGCCGGATTTAGGTGTGGCTTGTGATGAAATCCGAAAAAATTATCGTAAGTTTTGTATTGAGCGGCATATTATTTTCTACCACAAAGTTGCAGATAGTATTGATGTTGTTCGTATTCTGCATTGCCGGATGGATGTAGAGAAGCAGTTATCCGATTGAATTCGAGGTTTATTAATTACGAACTTAAATTTTTGCGCGAAAGCCCTCTCTGAAAAGGCTCAGCTATGGCTGCGGCCGAAAAGGTCATTTTCAAACGCATTCTGGCTAAACGGACCATTCGGTGTGAAAATTGATTCAACTTTTTATCACCTGAAGATTTCCCTAACCAACCAATGCCCGATATTTCCCAATACGGCCACAGCACCAACTTAATCGGTTTGGCGACTGCGTGCATGGCCAGCTATGTCTTTAACGATAACCCCAAACCGCTGCATATTGCAGGCACCCGCGAATCGGCTTCAGGCCTGTTCGAGCAATTGGCTTTACAGTCGACGCCCGAGGACTGCGGCCGAATATTTCAAGACTATATGTGCGTCGTTTTCGGCTTTGAAACGGAGCAACGTCTGCGGGACGATCATTCGGGAAGGCGGCGCTACCGCAACAGTTATCTCAGGTTAATACAGGATTGGGGCTTGGATTCCAACAACGCCCAAGGCGCGGTTTTTAAAGGCTGGGTCGAAAGCCGCTTCGGACTGTTTCCCACTTATCATAAACAGCGGATAGCCAGTTTCATCAGCAAAGACTGGATCATGTATATCGAAGAAAAGATGAACAGCCGTTATCACAATAACTGCATTTATATGCAGCTGGATCTGCTGTACGAATATTGCCAGTGGGTTATCGAACGGTTTCAGTTCCCGGCGGCAACCCATAAAACCCTCTATCGCGGCGTCAACTCACTGGACGATGATTGGATTGTTCTGGATCAGGATACAACCCATAAAATCGTGCGCTTCAATAATATTGTTTCCTTTACCGACCGCCGCAGCATTGCCAGCGAATTCGGCGCTTATATCCTGGAAGTTGAAGTGCCGATGGTTAAACTGGTTTTTTTTAATGAACTGCTGCCGCACCATGCCTTGCGCGGCGAAGCCGAATATCTGGTGATTGGCGGCGATTACCGGGTCAAAGTGCAGCGTTAGGGGAAAATATGTCTACAGAGCAAGTATTGAACAGAGCGTTGGGCGCTTATTTAGGCTTTGCCTGCGGCGATGCGCTGGGGGCAACGGTAGAGTTTATGACGCCGAAACAAATCCAGAAACGCTACGGCGTGCATCGGGATATGATCGGCGGCGGCTGGCTGGGCCTGGAAGCGGGCCAAGTTACCGACGACACGCAAATGTCGCTCGCCTTAGGGCAGGCCATTATCGATCATCAGGGCTGGAACATTCGGGCTGTCGCCGATAATTTTGTCGCCTGGCTGGAAAGCGGTCCGCCGGATATAGGCGATACCTGCCGGCGCGGTATCATCCGTTATCGGGATAGCGGCGAACTGTTCGGTTTGCCTCGCGATGGCGATGCGGGAAACGGCGCTTGTATGCGTAACCTGCCGGTCGTGCTGGCGACCTTAAACCGGCCGGACTGTTTTAGCGAATGGAGTTTGCAACAAAGCCATATTACCCATAACCATCCGTTGTCCAATGCGGCCGCGTTAACGCTGGGACGGATCGTCAATTGTTTAATCAACGGGCAGGAGATGGATGCTTGCAAACAGGAAGCCGAGCGGTTGATCGGTCAATACGGCGAATTTGCCTATAGTCCTTATCCGGGCAAAGCCTCGGGCTATATTGTCGATACCGTGCAGACCGTTTTGCATTATTTTTTCAGCACCGACAGTTTCGAATCCTGCCTGATTGCAACCGTTAATCAGGGCGGGGATGCCGACACCACAGGTGCGTTGGCCGGCATGCTGGCAGGCGCTAAATACGGCATTGGGCAGATTCCAGGGCGTTGGTTGCAGCAGATGGATCAACAGGTTGTCGCCCAAATACGTCAACAAACGACAGAACTTATGCGGCTTGCGGGATCGCTGTGAAACCTATTCTGTTTGATCGGCATTGCGCCGTTTAATCGCAATTAGCTTGACGGACCTTTTGGAATCCGGGGCTGTTAAAGATTAATAAAACGGATTTTCTTAAGTTAACGTAAACGGCAATCATAAATTTGCCTGCCGGCGCTCTCGGGTATAATGAAACACCGGAATAACAACAACAATAATAATGAAGGAGGAGTTCAATGCCGGTCGATATTTTACTGACGGTTGTCGCCACATCCGTCGTTCAGTCTGTTTTCGGGGTAGGCGTATTATTATTCGGCACGCCCCTGCTGCTTTTACTCGGTTACGGCTTTGTCGATACGCTGGGCGTGTTGCTGCCGGTTTCTATCGCGATAAGCGCTTTGCAAGTGCTAAGGCACTATCAAGATATTGATACCGGGTTTTATAAAAATGTGCTGGTCTACAGCATTCCTTTGGTGGTGCTGTTTTTACTGGCGGTTACCACGGTCAAAATCAATCTTAGTCTGGTGATCGGCGGATTGCTGATTTTGGTGGCGTTGAAAAGTTTCTCGGCGGCTATTGAAAAGGCACTACAGTCCATAGTCAGGCACGAAAAGATTTATCTGATGGCGATGGGCCTGGTTCACGGTGTCAGCAATTTAGGCGGCTCGATGTTAACCGCGATCATTTTCAGCAAGCATTACCCAAAAAACAAAACACGCGTAACTGCTGCGGCGAGCTATGCGACGCTGGCCCTGTGCCAGTTGGCGACGTTATTGATGATCGGCAGTGAGTTTGCAGTATCGTTTGCAGATAGAATAAGTTTTATTCAGGTGGCTGTGGTGATGTTTCTATTGACGGAAGAAATGCTTTATAACGGAATCGATAATGAAAAATACGGCAAGTTGTTTGCCTTGTTCCTGTTGGCCTCAGGTATCCTTTTAATAACAAAATCCTTATAAAAATTGGAGAGAACAATGAAAGAGTTGATTAAAAAGCTGTTGAATTATTTCCTGATCGGTGTTTTTGCGGTTATCCCTATTGTTATTATTTTGCAAATTATGATTTTTGTAAAAGACCGGGTTTCCGATCTGTTTCAATTGGTTTACGGCTATTCGGATAATTATCTCTATACACTTCTGTTTTTTGCGCTCAGTTTTAGCATTCTGATCTATATCGGCCACAAATTAGTCCAGGAAGGCCGCTCCTGGGTTATCGCCGCGTTCGACCATGTTATCGACCGGATTCCATTAATCAATACGCTGTACCGGGTGCTTAAAAAGGTTATCAATATGTTTTCAAGCCATGACCGGACTATTGCGAAGGAAGTGGTTTATGTCGAGTATCCCAAAGACGACATGTGGATGACGGCTTATGTGACCAACCGGCATGAAGATAAATACGTGTTGTTCATTCCTACATCGCCTAACCCGACTTCCGGTTTTACGGTGATCGTCGATAAATCGAAAGTCATTAAATCAACGATGAATATCGAAGAAGCGAGTAGTTTTATCATCAGTGTCGGGGTTGATTACGGCAAGGTTTCGGAAATGACCAAATTACCCTGAGTTTGATCCAGGAAGCGCTGAACAAATCGATTTCGCTCATGGTTCGACAAGCTCACCACGAACGGAGTCGACAATTCTCCGCGAAAGAAATCAAGAGCTTACCCTTCATCCTGAACTTGTCGAAGGATTTAATCAGCGTTTTCTAGGGCAAGCGGTTCGGATGCCGTTCAAGCAACAGCATTAAAAAATAGAGGACGGCGCCCAATAATTTTCATCCCACCCATACCAATCTCCTTTTCGTCGTTCCGGCACGGATTCGCTTCGTGATCTAACCGGAACCAAGAAGCCAAGGATGGCTTGCCGATACACAAGGCTGTCTTCCAATCTAAAAATTTTTAGTTGATCGGGAAATTATAGTTTGCCGGTCAATGCCGATGTCAGATGTAAACAAAATCCGGTATACAAGCGGTCGCAAGCAATTTGATTGGGTTTTGTTGACTTTAAGGAGCTTGTTTGTTATCAATGGTTTCGCCTATCGGCAAAAATAATAATAAATATAAACAATTACATGAGAGAGGAGGACGGGTATGGGATCTGATAATGGCGCTAAAACCGGCAGGTTAGCTAAATTAACCCAGTTGGAAAAAGAGGTGGCTAAGCTTTCCGAGCAGCTGAAAGAGAATAAGAAAACGATCAGCATGCTGAAAAAATCGTTAGCTGAGCGGGATTTAAGAATTCATGAACTGGAATCGAAACTGATATACGCTCAACAATCGCTGCTGAAAAAAACGATATTTACAATTCACCAGTGCAGGGATCAAATCAAGAACGGAATTGACGAAAAAATAATCAATCCGGCTTTAACGCAAATCCAGCAGCAGATTGAAGTCATTCAGGGCATCGTCTATGAGGCCAAGGATCTGATCAGCAAAAAGAAAGTATTGATTCACGAAAACATCCAAACGACTTCGAACATCGTTCACCAATGTCCCGATCACGCGATAAGGTATTTTGAAAAATGGGTCGTTGAGCCGTCCAGACGAATTGTTGAGTTGGCTGATGGCAATGTAAAAAACAGCCAGGCGCTGGTCGAGCAAAAAATCATTTATCCGGGCAAGCTGTGGTACGACAAAGCTGTTGCAACGGCATCGTCGCTGCCGACGGAGGGTCAGGTTATTTTTCAGGTTTGGGTGGCGGAACCGGCCATGCACAAACTGGAGGCTTTATTGGGCATAAGAAAGGAGCTTCGGGCCAATGCGGACGCATTGCTGAAGGGCTTGATCGGGCGGTTGAAATCCAGGGCTGAACAGGGTTTGGAAAATGCCGTCGAAGCCGTAAAAAAATCGCAGTTTTGGGACGGGAAGGGCAAGATGGAAGCTGCGCAATAGGCGGCAAAATTGCGTTTAAAAACGACGAGGCGACCGGGGCGGTCGCCTGTCTTTATCATTGCCTTACTTCACCAGGCTCAACAAAATCCCCGCCGCAACCGCGGAACCAATCACCCCGGCCACATTAGGCCCCATCGCATGCATCAGCAGGAAGTTATGCGGGTTGCTTTCCAGCCCCAGTTTATTGGCTACCCGCGCGGCCATCGGCACTGCGGAGACGCCGGCTGCGCCGATCAGCGGATTGATAGGCGTGCTGCTGAATTTATTCATGATTTTCGCCATGATGACGCCGGCCGCCGTGCCGATGCTGAACGCAATCGCTCCCAAACCCAGGATGCCCAGTGTTTTGACTTGCAAAAAGGCTTCGGCGCTGAGCTTGGAACCTACCGCTAACCCTAAGAAAATAGTAACAATATTGATCAGTTCGTTTTGTGCGGTTTGACTCAGGCGCTCAACGACGCCGCAGGCGTTCATCAGATTGCCCAGCGCGAACATCCCGATTAAAGGCGCAGCCGAGGGCAGCAGCAAGGCGCAAATAACCAGCAGCATTAACGGGAAGACGATTTTTTCGGTTTTGCCGACTACGCGCAGCTGCTGCATTTCAATTTTGCGCTCATCTTCGGTGGTTAAGGCGCGCATGATCGGCGGCTGTATCAGCGGCACTAAAGCCATGTAGGAGTAGGCGGCGACTGCGATGGCCCCCAGCAGGTCGGGCGCCAGTTTCGATGCCACATAAATCGCGGTCGGGCCGTCGGCGCCGCCGATAATGCCGATCGCGGCGGCGTCTTTTAAGCTGAATTCAAGACCCGGTATGACGTTCAGCGCCAGCGCTCCCAGCAGTGAGGCAAAGATGCCGAACTGCGCCGCAGCGCCCAGCAACAAGGTCTTGGGATTAGCCAGCATCGGCCCGAAATCGGTCATTGCACCTACGCCCATAAAGATCAGCAGGGGAAATATGCCGAGCTTAATGCCGTAATACAGGTAATACAAAATGCCGCCTTCTTCGGCGATACCGGCAACCGGGATATTGCTGAGTATAGCGCCAAAACCTATCGGCAATAACAGCAAGGGCTCAAAGCCTTTTTTGATCGCCAGGAACAGCAGCAAAAAGCCGATCAGCATCATGAAGGCCTGGCCGCCGGAAAAGTTGTAAATACCGGTGCTTTGCCAGAGTGAAATGAGATTTTCCATGAGAGGTCTCTTTATTAAATCATGTAGGGGCGGCCGGATGACCGCCCTTGTGCAGATTTACGAAGTGTAAGGCGATCGGAACCGGGCGCCTTACGGTTATTCGTGTTCTCTGTAGTTGTCCTTTTATAAAGAAATCAATACATCGCCGCCGGCAACCGCACTACCTTCTTTGACATAGACGGCGCTGACGATACCGGTCGTTTTGGAGCGTACTTCGGTTTCCATTTTCATTGCTTCCATAATCACCACGACATCGCCTTCGGCAACGATGCTACCCACATCGACCAGGATTTTCAAGATATTACCGGCCATCGGCGATTCAATCGGAACGCCGCTGCTGGCTATCAGTGCGGTATGGGGAGCTGTGATTGCAGGCTCGATCATCATGGCTGAGGCGTTGGCGCCGACGATGACGCTGAAGTTCCTGCCATCGACGTTAACCGTGTAAGCTTCCGTCGGCGGTTGGGCGGCTGAATTGCCGACATTGGCTGCGGCTGCTGGAGCCGTATTGGCGGCGGCAAAGGCTTGCGCATCCGGCGCCGCTTCAAAGGCGGCCGGATTGCCGCGGTTAGCCAGAAACTTCCAGCCGACCTGAGCAAACAAGCCGTTGATCAGCGCATCTTCTTCGACGTTGGCGGCCAGGGTTACGCCTTCGGCTTGAGCTTTCTCCTGTACTTCGGCAACCAGCTTATCCATTTCCGGCGCAATCAGGTCGGCCGGGCGGCAGGTAATCGCTTGCTCGCCGTTCAACACCTTGTCTTGCAGCGCTTTGTTGACCGGCGCGGGCGTGGCGCCGTATTCGCCTTTTAACACGCCAGCGGTTTCCTTGGTGATGTTTTTGTAGCGTTCGCCGTTCATTACGTTGATGACGGCTTGGGTGCCGACGATTTGCGAAGTCGGCGTGACCAGCGGAATAAAGCCCAGGTCTTCGCGGACGCGGGGAATTTCCAGCATGACCTCGTCGAACTTGTCGGCGGCGCCTTGTTCTTTCAGCTGGCTTTCCATATTGGTCAGCATGCCGCCCGGCACTTGGGAAATCAGGATGCGGCTATCGACGCCTTTCAAACTGCCTTCGAATTGCGCATATTTTTTGCGTATATCCCGGAAATAGGTCGCGATATGTTCCAGTTTGACCAGATCCAGGCCGGTATCGCGCCCGGTGCCTTCCAGGCTGGAGACGATGGTTTCGGTGGGGCTGTGGCCGTAAGTCATGCTCATCGATGAAATCGCGGTATCGACATTGTCCACGCCCGCTTCGGCGGCCTTGATCAGCGTGGCGACACTCAAGCCGGTGGTTGCATGGCAATGTAAATGAATCGGAATTTTGGTGCTTTTTTTCAGGCGCTTGACCAGTTCAAAGGCATCGTAGGGTTTCAGCAGTCCGGCCATGTCCTTGATGCAAATGGAATGCGCGCCCATGTCCTCGATCCGTTTGCCCAAATCCACCCATAAATCCAGGGTGTGCACGGGGCTGGTGGTGTAGGAGATGGTGCCTTGCGCATGAGCGTCGGTGCGGAGTACGGCTTTGACCGCATGCTCGATGTTGCGCATGTCATTCATCGCATCAAAAATGCGGAACACGTCGATACCGTTGACCACACAACGCTCAACAAACTTGTCCACGACGTCGTCAGCGTAATGGCGGTAGCCCAGGATATTCTGGCCGCGGAACAGCATTTGCTGCGGGGTGTTGGGCATCGCGGCTTTCAGCAGGCGCAGTCTTTCCCAGGGGTCTTCGCCCAGATAACGGATACAGGCGTCAAAGGTAGCGCCGCCCCAGGACTCAATAGACCAGTAACCGACTTGGTCCAGTTGCTTACAAATCGGCAGCAAGTCTTCAATGCGCAAGCGGGTTGCCAAAATAGATTGATGAGCATCACGCAGAACGACTTCGGTGATACCTAAGGGCTGCTTTTTAACGGTGGCCATGCTTGTTGTTTCTCCTGAAACCTTGGTAAATTGTTTAATCGTTGACCTTTGTTGGAGGCCGTTAGTTATGCTTTTTCCGATACTGGTGCATGGCGGCGGTGATCGCGGCAACAACGCTTTTATCAATGTCGACGGTAATGCCGGGAACCGCTTTTGATGCGGGCGTTTCCGGGAAATAGCGTTGCACCAGCGCCGACATGATGTTGATAGCGACTACCAGCATGGCTAAAAACAGGAACACGATGCCCATCCCGACAAACATTAATTCGATTCCGCTAGTCATTTGTTCTGTCATGGTTGATCACTTATTTAAATTCAATAACTATTGCATTGTAGCATAGGCAAAATTCAGAGCTAATCGATGTTTTTCATATCGGCGTGACCGGCTGTCCTTTTGGCTATGCCGTCTTGAACGCGTACAATAAGCATCATTATAAATGGTTGTTACGGGTGTAAAAATATGACGGATAAAGAACACGACGAAAATGGGCAGTGGCAACAAAAGTTAACGCCCGAGCAATTTAATATTTGCCGCCTGAAGGCCACCGAGCCGCCTTTTACCGGCAAATACGCCGATTGCAAAAAAGACGGCGTTTACCACTGCATTTGCTGCGGCAATCCGTTGTTCGATTCGACGACTAAATACGATTCAGGCTCAGGCTGGCCGAGTTTTTGGGATGTATTGTCCGAGCACAGCGTGGCGGAACATGCCGACTCCAGCCACGGCATGCGCCGGGTTGAAGTGGTTTGCAAATCCTGCGATGCGCATTTAGGCCATGTTTTTGAGGACGGCCCGCAACCGACAGGGCTGCGTTACTGCATCAATTCCGCGGCATTAGACTTGAAAGAAAGATCATGAGCGCAAGGCAGCAGGTTCAAAACTTACTCGATTTTATCGACGCCAGCCCCAGCCCCTGGCATGTGGTTAAAACCATCGAGGCCCAGCTTGCGGCGCAAACGCCGCCGTGGCAGCGCCTCGACGAAACGGCCAAATGGACATTGCAGCCGGGCGGGCGTTATTACGTGGTGCGCGACGATTCGTCCATCATTCTGTTTGTGCAGGGCCAAAAACCGCTGACTGAAACCGGGTTTAAAATTGTCGGCGCACATACCGACTCCCCCGGATTGAGAATAAAGCCGAATGCGGCCAGCAGCTCGGACGGCTTGGTAAGGCTGGGCGTCGAGGTTTATGGAGGCCCGATACTGGCGACCTTTGCCGACAGGGATTTGAGCCTTGCCGGACGTATCGCTTATAAAGACGATCAAGGCCGGATAACCGGTAAGCTGGTCAAATTCGATCAGCCGCTGCTGCGCTTGCCCAATCTGGCAATACACATGAACAGGACGGTTAATGAAGACGGCCTAAAGCTGCAAAAGCAGACCGAATTGCCGTTGATCTTGTCGGTATTGACCGAGGAACAACTGCCGAAAGCTTATTTTTCTGCGCTGCTGCAACAGCAATCAGGCGTAGCCGCAGAGCGTATCTTGTCCTGGGATTTGGCCGTGTACGACACGCAAAAAGGCGTGTTCTGGGGTAAGGACAGCGAGTTTTATGCCGACAGCCAGCTGGATAATCTGGCTTCATGCCATGCGGCGTTACAGGCGCTGCTTGATCCGGCCGCTTTACAGTCGGATGCCACGCGGGTATGCGCGTTGTTCGACCATGAAGAAATCGGTAGCCAAAGCAACAAAGGCGCGGACGGCAGCTTCCTACCCGATGTGCTCCAGCGCATAGCGCTTTCGACCGCAACCGGCAGCGAGGATTATGCCAGGGCGCTGGCGAAAAGTTTCCTAATCAGCGCGGACATGGCGCATGCCTATCAGCCCAATTTTCCCAATGCCTACGATCCCGGACATAAAGTTGCCGTCAACAAAGGCCCGGTGATTAAAGTAAACGCCAACCACAATTACAGCTCGGAAAGCGTCTCGGCGGCGATGTTCGCCGACTGGTGCGAACAGGCCGGAGCGCCGTACCAGAAATATTCGCACCGCTGCGATATGCCTTGCGGCAGCACCATCGGGCCGATTACGTCCGCAAAACTGGGCATACGCTCAATCGATGTCGGCAGCCCGATGTGGGCGATGCATAGCATCAGGGAAAGCGCCGGGGTGCTGGATCATGATTACATGATCAGGGTGATGAAACGGTTTTTTGCCGCACGGTAAATGGCTCCCAATCTGGTCCCGTTTGACGGCGAGCTTTATCTGATCAAACAGTTTTACAGCCTGCCGGAGTCCGACCGGCTGTTTGCGCAGTTGCAAGCCGAGCTGGCCTGGCAGGAAGAGGCTATTTTTATTTACGGTCGCTGGGTTAAGGTACCCCGGCTGATGTGCTGGTACGGCGATAGTGACGCCTGGTACCGTTACTCGGGAGTTAATCATCGGCCGGTGCCGTGGACGCCGGTGTTGCAGGCAATCAGGGAGAAAGTGGAACAACAATGCCAATGCAGCTTTAACAGCGTACTGGCCAATTTGTACCGTGACAGTAACGACTCGATGGGCTGCCATGCCGACGATGAAAAAGAATTGGGGCCAAACCCGGTGATTGCGTCATTGAGCCTGGGCGATGAGCGCTTATTCAGGCTGCATCATAAAAAAACCAAAGACAAACTGGATATAGTTTTAGGTCACGGCGATTTGCTGGTGATGGCCGGAACCTTGCAGCACCACTGGATGCATTCAGTGCCGAAAACCAAAAAATTGAAAACGCCGCGGATCAATCTGACGTTCCGGGCAATCAGGGCGGCTTGATTAAAATCGCAATTGGCTCGTGTGGAATCGGCCAATATGATATTAAACCTTCCACCTTAGACCTATAGGGGAAACCGGTCATGAACGACGATAGACGATCGCACGAAGCCTCTACTCTTAGGGCATTTTTCGACGACCAATTACAGCATCTGCATCAGCTCGTCAGTAATCTGACCAGCCATAGTCACGACACGGAGTTACAGATGAAGGAGGACAGGCAGATCGTCGAAAGTTTCGTTGATGCCTCAAACAGCAAGATGCGGGCCGTAAGCGATTATTCCGACAAGCTAAGGGGGCATGTACGGGCGCTGTACAGACATGTACTCCAAGTCGCCGATCAGATTCCTCCACCCATCGACTTGAACCTGGATGCCTTTGAGATGGATCCACTCGTCAACGCCCTGTTCGTCAATAACAATGACATCGAAAAGCTGTTTACAAACGATCACGATGTGGCTGTCTATTTACGATCCCATTGTAAAACTGAAGTTCCGGTGCTGTATGCACTGTTAACGGCCGACAAGAGCGAAAAACGCACACTGGGCATGGGCGTACAGGGAGACATGCTGATCCGCGAAGTGCCTCAGGAAGTGGTCAATTTTTCTTCGCACAAAATCCATACGCCTTGCGCCGAGAGTGCAGAGCTAAGCACCGCACTCAAAGAGTATCTGTTCGGCCGCGTGGTGGAAGATATTAAACGTGAGATGATGTCTCACATGGCAACCGACAACCCTTTCAAGCCCGGCGGCGAATCTTACGAGGCGAGAGTAAAGAGCTTGGCCAACCCGGATGTTTACCTGGATACGTTGCTAGGGCATCTCGAAGTTCCCGCCAAGCTGTTAAGTATCGATAAAAGTCATTTTAAGCTCAGCAAACTGGGCGTTAAATTAGAGGACGGCGACGACAGCCAGCGTGCAAACGAGTTCGACATCCATGAGCTGAGCTGGAGCGATAACACCCGAAACGTGGTATTGCAAGTTGCTTATGCCCGTTAAGCCAAATGCTTTTTGTTTTTTCGTTGGTGGGGGGGCAGAAAGGATGCGCTCCACTACGTTTAACGCATCCTAAAGTCGGCTTGTTTTTTAAAAATGGCTATAATGGCTGCCATGTAATTCTTATCCATTGGAACTATGAACATGAAAACCATCTCGGCTAAAGAAGCAAAAAATGCATTCGGCAGTTTTTTGGATTCGGCACAAAGAGAGCCGGTAATGATTACTGAAAAAGACCGCCCTATCGGGATCTTTTTTTCAATGCATGATGTTGAAGCGTTGATTCAAGTAAGCGAGGCCTTTAAAAAAGACATCCATGCTGGAATTCTTTCAGGAATCGCCGATGCCGAAGCGGGACGTGTAACTGAATGCAACCAAGACCATATAAACGAGTTGAAGACAAAATTAAGAGCTAGATTAGTCGCTAATTAATTTTGAATGAAAGCCCATAAAGTCGTATTCACTGCAACCGCTAATGAAGGCTTGCTTAACATCGCCGAATATATAGCCTTGGATAACCCGGCGAGAGCGGAAACATTTATCGAGGAAATTGTAGTCATGTAGGCCGGAATAAGACCACCCAAGCGTTAGCGCGAGGTGGCGTTTCCGGCAGATTCTCGCGGTGAGTGCCGGAAACACCTGTTTTTACTATCGTTCAAACAGGCTTATTCCGGCCTACAGGGCTGACAACCTTTGAAAACGGCGAGCATCACATAACCATTCCTGCTCACAATCCTTTGAAAATTGGTACATTGGCAGCGACATCGAGTCGCATTTTAAGCTTACGCGTGACGAATTGCTGAAACAACTCTTTCCTTAATTTTTCTCCGTTTATGACGGTTTGCTAGCGCGAAACCGTCTTACGGGTTCGGTGGTGCGCCGGAAACGTCAGTTCTTGCTGTCGCTCGAACCGGCTTATTTCGGTCTACAGGCCTCGCGTTTTATAACTATATTTTAGGCATGAACAAAATGACGACAACTTTAACTACCAGAAAATCACAGTTCGCACTTCATTTGACCAACAAAGTTGGTGAGCTGAGTTATTTTCTGGAGCAGATCTCGAATATATGCGAACAGTCTAGACAGCGGTTTGAGTCAAAGGAGGGGCAAATTGATGGACAAGGACAACTGTTGAACTACCAGTTTTCCGCTTTCACAGCCCTAGCTCAGACACTCAAAGATATTCTTCCAGTATTGACAGACAACTCAGTAAGTTGGGGAGGTTTGGCGCATATTAGGCACATCGATTTCATCAAGCAGGCTCGAAACGCAATTACCCATGATGGAAATTCAATTATCACACTTTGGTCTGACGGTCGCTATTACGTTCCCTGCGACATATATCTATTACGTTCCCTGCGACATATATAGAATAGATGACAAGGGTAATGCTCAGATTGTACGCGCACCCACTTTGGATATCGGCTTGATCTGTTCCGAATTTACATTCGATCTATCGGTAGAACTACTGAGAATCATAGAGCCATTGATTGATCAGTCGGAATTCTCAATTCCACCATTTGGTTTTGAATTTTTTGATCAGGCCATAATGCATCCGGCCGTTTCGGCTGAGGTGCGCCAGATTTATCTCTCATCCATAGCACCAAACCGACAAATACCGACTTCAAGCAGTATCAGTAATACGTGCGACGCGCTAGAAAAACTGAAAGTCGAAAGCACAACGCGAATAGCGAATCAAACGGCACATTGATGCCTGACCCGCTAATCAACCGAATTTTGCTCGGTAAGCCGGTCAAAGCCGGTTATCAGCAACGCTACCAAAATAAATTTTGCATCAGAACACCATCCGCTGTGGGCCGATTACGGGCAGTCATGTAGGGTGCGCTGTGCGTACCCTACGAGGATTTTATAGCCTTAAAGCCAATATCGGTGCGGTAATAGACATTATCCCAGTGGATGCTGTTAGCCAACGCGTAGGCTTTGCTTTGGGCTTCCTTAATATCACGCCCTAAAGCGCAAGCGCATAATACCCTGCCGCCAGCCGTAACCAAGTCGTTGCCGACTTGTTTGGTGGCTGCATGAAACACTTTGCGGTCTTCGTGTTCATCGGTAGGCAAGCCGGAAATGACATCGCCGCTTCGGGAGGCGTCGGGATAGCCGCCCGCTGCCAAAACCACGCCTAATGCGGCGCGTTCGTCCCAGTCGCTGTCGGTTTTGTCGAGATTTCCGGCCAGCGCGGCTTCGCAAAGCTCTACCAGATCGCTTTTCAGGCGCATCATGATCGGCTGGGTTTCAGGGTCGCCGAAGCGGCAGTTGTATTCCAATACTTTAACGGAGCCGTCGGCGCTGATCATCAAGCCTGCGTACAGAAAGCCGGTGTAAGGCAGTCCGTCTTCGGCCATGCCTTTTAAGGTCGGCTCGATGACTTCGCGCATGACCCGCTGGTGTATTTCAGGGGTGACGACCGGTGCGGGGGAATACGCGCCCATGCCGCCGGTGTTGGGGCCTTTGTCGCCGTTGTCGCGGGCCTTGTGATCCTGGGACGTCGCCATAGGCAACGCGTGCTTGCCGTCGGCAATCACGATAAAGCTGGCTTCTTCGCCGGTCAGGAATTCTTCGACGACGACGCGGTTGCCCGCTTCGCCGAACACATTGCCGGATAGCATGTCCTCAACGGCTGCGATGGCTTCCTGTTCGGTTTGGGCGACGATAACGCCTTTGCCTGCCGCCAAGCCGTCGGCTTTGACCACAATCGGCGCGCCTTGTTGCTTGATGTAAGCGATGGCTTGCTGCTGGTCGGTAAAGGATTTGAAAGCGGCGGTCGGAATGTTGTGGCGGATCATGAAGTCTTTGCAGAAAGTCTTCGAGCCTTCCAGTTGCGCGGCTTTCGCGGTCGGGCCAAAGCATTTGAGACCCGCTTGCTGGAAACGGTCAACGATGCCCAAAACCAGAGGCACTTCGGGGCCGATGATGGTCAGGCCGATCGCTTCTTTCTGTGCGAAGGCCAGCAGTGCGTCAATATCGTTGACGGCAATGGCGACATTTTCAACAGAGGGTTCCAGCGCGGTACCGGCATTTCCGGGCGCGACAAACACTTTTTCGACTTTGGATGATTGCTTGGCTTTCCAGGCGAGGGCGTGTTCACGGCCGCCGCTGCCGACGATGAGGATTTTCATAATTAAAAGGCTAAGGGCTAAGGGCTAAGGGCTAAGGGGGAGGCTTTTTTGCCTTTCGCCCTTTGCCCTTCGTCTAAAATTAATGCCTGAAATGACGCATGCCGGTAAAGACCATCGCGATATTATGCTCGTCGGCTGCGGCTATGACTTCATTATCGCGCATTGAGCCGCCGGGCTGGATGACTGCGGTGATGCCCGCTTCGGCGGCCGAATCGATGCCGTCCCTGAACGGGAAAAAGGCGTCGGAAGCCATTGCCGAACCCGGAACATTCAAGCCCGCATCGGCGGCTTTGATACCGGCGATTTTGGCCGAATAGACCCGGCTCATTTGTCCTGCGCCGACACCGATAGTCTGGCCGTTCTTGCAGTACACAATCGCGTTGGATTTGACGAATTTGGCGACTTTCCAGGCAAACAATAAATCGGCCATCTCCTGCTCGGTCGGGGCGCGTTTGCTGACTACTTTTAGGCCTGCCCTGAGCTTGTCGAAGTGGTCGGCGACGCTGATTTCGCCGATGTCCTTGTCCTGAACCAGCAGGCCTCCGGCAACGCGTTTGAAATCAAGGGATGGTTGGTTATCACTGTTCCAGGCGCCGCATTCCAATACGCGGACATTTTGTTTCTCGGCCAACACGGTTTGCGCGGCTGCGCTGATCGACGGCGCAATAATCACTTCGACAAACTGGCGCTTGACGATTTCAGCGGCGGTTGCTTCGTCCAGTTCCCGGTTAAACGCGATAATGCCCCCGAATGCCGAGGTCGGGTCGGTTGCATAAGCCTTGTCGTAAGCGTCGAGCAGGTTGCCTGCCTGGGCTACGCCGCAGGGATTGGCGTGCTTGACGATCACGCAGGTGGGCTTATCGTCAAACGATTTGACGCATTCCAGCGCCGCGTCGGCGTCGGCGATATTGTTATAGGACAGTTCCTTGCCTTGCAGTTGTTTGGACGCGGCAATCGTGCCGTTAGCCGGCGTTTTCTCACGGTAGAACGCGGCGTTTTGGTGCGGGTTTTCGCCGTAACGCATGGTCTGGTTGCGGTAAAACTGCAAGTTCAGCGTTTCGGGGAACTGGACGCCGTTAATATTGCCCAGGTAAGCCGAAATCGCGGTGTCGTAACGCGCCGTGTGTTCGAAGCTTTTTAGCGCCAGATTGAAGCGGGTTTGATGCGAAAGCCCATTGCTGCTTTTCAGTTCGGCAATAACCGATGCGTAATCGGCCGGATCGACGATCACCGCGACATCGGCATGATTTTTTGCGGCGGCGCGGATCATGGTCGGGCCGCCGATGTCGATGTTTTCAATGGCCGTGTCCAAGTCGCAGTCGGGGTTGGCGATGGTTTGCTCGAAGGGGTACAGGTTGACCACGACCATATCGATCGCATTAATGCCGTTTTCGGCCATTACGGCATCGTCGATGCCCCGGCGCGCCAAAATGCCGCCGTGGACTTTGGGGTGCAGGGTTTTAACCCGGCCGTCCATCATTTCCGGGAAACCGGTGTAATCGGAAACCTCGGTCGCAGGAATATTATGTTCAGCCAGCGTTTTGGCGGTGCCGCCGGTAGACAGGATTTCAATGCCCAGGTGGTTCAGTTCCCGGCAAAAATCCACGATACCGGATTTATCGGATACGCTGACCAGCGCGCGAGTGACTTTTATGTTCATGCAGATCTCGGAATGAAAGAGGTGGTTTGAGAAGAAGGTTGCGGGTGCATGGTTGCAGGCCCAGCGTAGCGGCGCGCCGAAAACCAACCTTGCTTGGGCATTAGGACAGGCCGTAATACTCCAGTTTTTTGCGTAAGGTGCTGCGGCTCAGGCCCAGCGCCTTGGCGGCTTTGGTTTGGTTATAGCCCGAATGTTCCAGCGTCGCCTGCAATAATGGTTTTTCGACTTCGCCGATGACCATTGCATGCAGGTCCACCGCATCATGACCGTTCAGGTGCAAAAAATATTGCTCCACGGTTTGTTTGACATGCGCGGATAAGGGAATGGCCGGGTTTTTTTTGCTGTCTATGTTAATGACTTCAGCACTTTTTTGGGATGCGTTCATATTATGCAGCACGGTCGGTGGTTAAAAGATTAAAGGCCGAATTAATCAGCGCTATTTGGTGCGACGGACATTGCGCCTGATTGATATTGCTTTGCGCATCCTGAGCCACGGAGCCAAGATGTTTAAAATACCAAGCGATATGTTTTCGGGCTATTCTAACACCGCTTGCATTGCCGTAGAAGCCATATAGTTTGTCCAGATGGCTCATCAGTGTGCCGTGTATGTCTGTAACTGTAGGTTTTTCAATATGTTTACCGTGGTTGATAAAGTGACTTATTTGGCTAAACAGCCACGGATTTCCCTGAGCGGCCCGGCCGATCATAATCGCGTCGGCACCGGTCGAATCAAGCACGAATCGGGCCTGTTCGGGGCTATCAATATCGCCGTTGGCGATAACCGGGATGCTGACGGATTGTTTCACTTTTTTAACGGTTTCATGTTCGGCCCGGCCTTCAAATTTGCAGGCGCGCGTCCGGCCGTGAACTGTCAACGCGGCAATGCCCGCATTTTCGGCTATTTGGGCTATTTCAACCGCATTACGGCTGCGCATATCCCAGCCGGTGCGGATTTTTAAGGTGACCGGAATATCGACCGCGTTAACGACGGCATCCAATATCCGCTTGACCAGCGCTTCATCCCGCAACAGCGCAGAACCTGCGGCGACCGAGCACACTTTTTTGGCCGGACAACCCATATTAATATCGATGACTTGGGCGCCCCGTTGGGCGTTGAGTTTTGCCGCATCGGCCATAAGCCGAGGGTCGGTGCCCAGAATCTGTACCGAGCGTATGCCGGTGTCGCCGTTATGATCTGTCTTTAGCAGCGTTGTTTTATGCCGGGTTAAAGCGGGATTGGACGCGACCATTTCAGACACGGCCAATCCTGCGCCGAACTGTACGCACAATTCCCTGAACGGGCGGTCGGTGATACCGGCCATCGGCGCCAGAATCA
The DNA here is from genome assembly GCF_036440755.1 of Methylobacter sp. Wu8. Lineage (NCBI taxonomy): Bacteria > Pseudomonadati > Pseudomonadota > Gammaproteobacteria > Methylococcales > Methylococcaceae > Methylobacter > Methylobacter sp. Wu8. Next base: position 76,242 of record NZ_JAZGVT010000072.1, read on the forward strand.
GGTTGTTTTTAAGTTGGTAAGAACCGATTTGCATGGGGAAGGCGAAGGGCGAAGGGCTAAAGGCGTAACGGAGAGTTTTTTCGTCCTTCGCCTTTTGCCCTTCGTCTAAATCACTTGTCTGTTTCCTCATTCCAGATTGGGTTGTCGCGGTCTTCCGGTTCCAGTTTGACAATGTCTTCAGGATAGATATGCCAGAAAGACTTGTCGATCTTGGCGTTGTCGTAGCCTTCTTTTTTGTCGTGGCCGAACGGACACCACCAGTTCTCAACGATCTTGACCATATAAGCGTGCCATTCAAACAGGGCGACGCTGTAAGGGCAGTACCATGTACAGTTCAGTATCCAGAACAGTTTCGACTGGGATGTGCTGGCTTTGAACGAGCCTTTCATCGTGATCTGGTTTTTTAAGGTATAGCGATGGCTGGCCCGGTCAGGCAGGAAATCCGAGTAAGTCTTGAGATTTTTAGCGCCAATCATCAGCAAATGCCAGTAAGTCATATAGGCGCTGGCAAACACAAACGGAAGGGTTGCTATGGGCAGGTAAACCAAGACCATGCCGATGGCCCTTTGCACTACCGGTACTTTTTGATGGTTTTTGCCGATGTCAACGCGGCCGGAACAGGAATCGCAAGCTTTCATTGTTTATATACCCTCATTTTTTAGTTGTTATAGGTGTTATGGTTGATTTTGTATCGTCTTGATAGAGTAGTTGGTAGATACTTAGACAACCGGCGCAGCAAAATTTCTGCGTACCGTCGCTCGTGGTCAGAGAAAATCCGCTAATTTCAACTGGTTGTCCGCAAAGAACGCAGGGTTCCTTATCTTTTCCATTGAGCATAAAAAGACCTTACATTTTACAAGCTTGAAGCGACAGAACAAAAAAAAGTTTTCAAATATTCGGTCTCGGGAGCGGCCGGGTCGATCGGGTGGTCGGGGCCTTGTCCTCCGCCCGCAAAGAACACCAGATGACGGTCGATGTGCCGTCCTGACGAACGTAAAATCTCATGCAGGTTTTCGCGGCTCAGGTGATGTGAGCAGGATGCCGAGACCAGTATGCCGTCCTTGGACAGGACCTGTAGAGCCAGATGATTCAGACGGCGATAAGCTTCATAGCCTTGTTTGAAGTCTTTTTTGCGTTTAATTAAAGCCGGTGGATCCAGTACGATAATATCATAGAGCCGGTTGTCCAGGCGGGCTTGCTTCAGGAATTCGAACACATCGTTACGCACAAAGTGCATTTTATCCTGAACCTGATTGAGCTTGGCGTTTTCTAAAGCCAGCGTCAACGCGCCTTCCGATGCGTCAACACAAGTGACCTCGGAGGCTCCGCCTATGGCGGCAGGGATGCCCCATGCCCCGGTATAGGAAAATAAATCGAGCACTCGCTGGTTTTTTGCAATACCCGCTAACTGGGCTCGGCTGTTGCGGTGATCGTAAAACCAGCCGGTTTTTTGTCCTTCCAGGATGTCGATTTTAAATTTTGCGCCGTTTTCTTCAATGATCAGCGGGTCGGGGAGCTTGCCGTAGGCCAGCTCGGATTCCAGGCTTAGACCTTCCAGTTGCCGCTGGCCGTTATCGTTTTTCAGGATAATGGCCTCGGGACTCAGCAATTCGTGAAGGGCGGCAAACAGGGATTCCTTGCGTTGTTCTATGCCTGCGGTGGTTATCTGCACCGACAATACCGGGCCGAAACGGTCGATGACCAGACCGGGCAAACCGTCGCTTTCGCCGAAAACCAGGCGGTAGTAAGGTTTGTCGAACAGTTTTTCCCGTAGCGCCAGCGCGGTCGTCAGGCGTTCTTTAAAGAAGTTGGCGCCGCATTTCAGGTTGGGTTTTCTGGACAGAAGCCTGGCGCAGATCAGGGCTTGCGGGTTGATGTAGGCGGTGCCCAGCGCCTTGCCGTCGTCGCTTTTCACTTGCACCAGATCGCCCGCGTTGAACTGTTCAAGCGGCGAGCGCTTGGTGTCGACTTCGTTGCTGAAAACCCATAGATGGCCTTTGCGCAGACGTTTGTCTTCGTTCTTTTTTAAATAAATTTCTGGATGAGCCATGTTAATCAATGAGTTTAAATGTGTAACCGCCGACTTGGTTTGTAGGTTGGGTTAGCGATAGCGTAACCCGACATTCTCGGTTAAACGCGGAATAAGCGAAAGGCCTTTAATTCACCACGAAGACACGAAGATCACGAAGAAAAAAACTTCGTGATCTTCGTGGTGATGCTTTTTTATGGTTAAATCAACACCTGATGCCGTCAAGCCTGATCCAGTCTTCCTGTTGTACCGGCGCGTTGAGCATTATGTATTGCCGGTAAGCGTTCATCACCGATTCGGCCTGTTCATGCAAGATGCCGGATAAAACCAGTTGTCCGCCCGGAGCAACCAGATTGCAAATCTGCTCGGACATGTCGATCAATGGCTTCGCCAGTATATTGGCCAGCACGATGTCGGCCTGAAACGGTGTGAACTGTTCGGGCAGATAGCAGGCGATTTTGTCCTGCACCTTGTTCTTTAGCGCGTTGCTTTGTGTTGCGGTGATTGCCTGCGGGTCAATGTCCACCGCGTGAGCTTCCTTAGCGCCTAACAAAATCGCCGCAACGGCCAGTATGCCGGAACCGCAGCCGTAATCGATGACGGTTTTGCCGGTCAAGTCGTGGCCGGCCAGCCATTCCAGACATAAAGCGGTGGTCGGATGAGTGCCGGTGCCGAAAGCGAGCCCCGGATCGAGAGTCAGGCAAACCGTGCCGGGTTCATATTGTTCCTGGTCGGTCGGGCAGACCCAGAGCTTATCGGCGAATTTCATCGGCTGGTAGTATTCCATCCAGGCGCGTTCCCACTCCTGATCGGCAATTTCTTCATGCTTCCAGTTGTGCAGCTGGTCCGGCTTAAACTGGGCGTAGACCATCGTCTTGATCAGCTCGGGTTCGGCGTCCAGTTCATAAAGCGCAATGACTTCGGTATTGCTCCATATTTTGGTCTCGCCGATAGCGGGTTCGTAAACCGGCTCGTCTTCGGCGTCCATATAGGTGACCGACACGGCGCCCAGCTTGTCGAAAAAGTCGGCAAGGCGCGGCGCAAGGTCTTCATCGGTGATAACGGAAATTTGGTGCCAGGCCATGATGAGGGTCGTTTTAGGTAGGGGCAGGGTAGTTATTAACCACGAAGACACGAAGAATAAACATAAAACTTCGTGTCTTCGTGGTGGATTTTTAAATCTTTAATAAATCCCCAGCTTTTTTTCCAGGTAATGGATGTTTTGTCCACCGGCTGCAAAGGCGCTGTCCATCATGATGTCGTGCTGTAGTGGGATATTGGTCTTAATGCCGTCGATGATGATTTCGCTTAACGCGGTGTTCATCCGGGCGATCGCGCTCTTGCGGTCTTCTCCGTGGGCAATCAGTTTGCCGATCATCGAGTCATAATAAGGCGGCACTTTATAGCCGTTGTAGATGTGAGTCTCGCAACGGATGCCGGGACCGCCGGGCATATGGAACTGGTCTATCGTACCGGGGCATGGCATGAAGGTCTTAGGATCTTCTGCATTTAACCGGCACTCAATCGCATGGCCCTGGATTTTGACCTGATCTTGGGTAATAGACAGCCGCTCGCCCGCAGCAATGCGCAGTTGTTCCTTGACGATGTCAAAGCCTGTCACCATTTCGGTGACAGGGTGTTCAACCTGCACGCGGGTGTTCATTTCAATGAAATAGAACTCGCCTTTTTCATACAAAAACTCGAACGTGCCTGCGCCCAGATAGCCGATATCGACACAGGCTTTGGCGCAACGCTCGCCGATGGCCTTGCGTTGTGCGTCGGTGATGCCGGGCGCCGGTGCTTCTTCAACCACTTTTTGATGGCGGCGTTGCATCGAGCAGTCGCGCTCGCCCAAATGGATCGCGTTGCCGTGTGAATCGGCCATGACTTGAAACTCGATGTGCCTTGGATCTTCCAGGAATTTTTCCATGTACACCGTGGGATTGCCGAACGCAGTACCCGCCTCGGCCTTGGTCATTGCGATAGCATTGAGTAACGCCGCTTCGGTATGCACGGTGCGCATGCCCCGGCCGCCGCCGCCGCCGGCAGCCTTGATGATAACCGGATAGCCGATTTCCTGAGCCAGCTTCAGGTTCTTTTTGTTGTCGTCCGACAGCGGGTCGTTGTTGCCGGGAACGCAGGGAATCCCGGCCGCCAGCATCGCATTCTTGGCGGAAATCTTGTCGCCCATCATGCGGATAGTTTCTGCATTCGGGCCGATAAACACAAAGCCGCTTTGCTTTACCTTTTCGGAAAAATCGGCGTTTTCAGACAAAAATCCGTAGCCGGGATGAATGGCTTCGGCATCGGTCACTTCAGCGGCGCTGATAATGGCCGGAATATTCAAATAGCTGTCAGCCGATGCGGCAGGGCCGATGCAAACGGACTCATCGGCCAAGCGGACATGTTTCAGGTCCCGATCCGCCTCGGAATGCACGGCGACAACCTTGACGCCCAGTTCCCGGCAGGCGCGCAAAATGCGCAGTGCTATTTCGCCGCGATTGGCGATAACGATTTTATCGAACATGAGTTTTCCGTCCCTGGTGTTATTCAATGATGAATAATGGTTGGCCATATTCGACAGGTTCGGCGTTTTCAACCAGGACTTTAGTAATGGTGCCGCTCTTATCCGCCTCAATCTGATTAAGGATCTTCATCGCCTCAATGATGCACAAGGTATCGCCGACCTGGACGGATTGGCCGACTTCGACGAAAACCTTGGTGCCCGGCGAAGCGGAGCGGTAAAAGGTGCCGACCATCGGCGATTTAACGACATGGCCGGTAATTTTTTCTTCCGCCGGCGCGGCGGCAACGGGTGCGGCTACGGTTGCCGCGGGGGCAGGTGCGGGCGTATAAGCGACAGTAGCGGGAGCGGCCGAATAACGGTTAATGCGAATGGATTCTTCGCCTTCTTTGATTTCCAGTTCGGCAATGTCGGATTCTTCGATAATTTCGATGAGTTTTTTTATTTTTCTAATATCCATGGTTTTTAGTGTCTCTCGGCTAATATCTGATGAGCGGCCAGTAAGGCCAGTTCGTATCCTGTTGCGCCTAATCCGCAGATAACGCCTTTGGCTATATCCGAGAAATAGGAGTGTTGTCTAAAAGATTCACGTGCGTGAACGTTTGATAAATGAACCTCTATAAATGGGATCTTGGTTGCCAGCAGCGCATCGCGAATGGCGACGCTGGTATGGGTGAATGCTGCCGGGTTAATAATGATGAAATCGACATGGGCATGGTAAGCCTCATGTATCAGTTCTACAATCTGGTGCTCTGCGTTGTTTTGATGGAAGTTAAGCTGATGATTGAGTTCGCCGGCTTTTTGTTCGAGTCTATGCTTAATGTCGGCGAGAGTTTGATTTCCGTAAAGACCGGGTTCGCGTATGCCCAACAGGTTTAAATTCGGCCCATTTAAAACGGTAATAGTCGCCATCAATTTGCAAGTCAGTCAGGGTTAAAAAGCATTGTTAACGGCTAATTTTGCCCAATTTATGGGGTTTTGTCCAGATATTCTCTTTTTAGCAAAAGATAGCAGCAGGATTCGAACTATTTGAAGTCATTGTCATAAATCGGCTAATTTTGAAAGCTGTTTATGGGTTGGTTTTAGCCGGCGTTCGGGAAAGCATTGTTCATCCATTTGTCAGCCGAGAACTACGCATTGACACGGTTTTTTACCGGCCTATAAAATCAGGCATCCGTAGCATGCCGTTACGGGCTAACCTAAAGAGAAAATATATGAAGATTCACAAACTTGCCGCTACGTCGATGGTCATGTTGTTGTCCGCGGGAGCAATTCTTAATAATGCGGCTGCCGCGGAATCGGAGTATTCGTTTAAAGTGACCAACAAGACCAAGGTCAAGATTACCAAGCTGCTGGTGTCCGAGGATAAGAAAGAGTGGGGTTATTTCGATATTGGAAAGGGTATCGCAGCGGGCGAGAACATGACGCTGGTTTGGGATTCAAGCACCAATAACGAGGGATGCGATCAGTATGTCAAAGCGGCTTATGCCGACGGCTCGGAATCCGAAGAGGCCAAGTTTAATTTTTGCGAAGCTAATCTGGAACTGGAGTTTTAAGGACGCTTGCCGGTAACTGTTTGTCCTTAGCCGGTGCTGCTAATTCAGTATCGGCGTAACCACTTCCATTATTTGCTGTTTGGATAGTTCGCCCGGATGCCGGAATATGATTTGCCCCTTCCGGTCAACAACAAGGGTGTAGGGAACGGCTCCGATAGTGTTGCCCAGTTGCTGGGACAAGGCGATGCCGTTGTCGCCGCCCAATAAAATCGGATAATTGATTTGAGTTGCGGCCGTGTATTCGGCTACCGGCTCCCTGTCTTCCAGCGCAATACCGATGAATTGCAGGTCTTTGTCCGCATATTGCGCCTGCAGGGCGACAAAATCGGGGATTTCCTTGAGGCAGGGCGGACACCAGGTCGCCCAGAAATTGATCACCAATACCTTGCCCCGCCATTCGGAAATGTTGTGTTGACGGCCGGACAGGTCGGGCAGGTTGAACTCGGGTAATGCGCTGGGGCCGGTTTTCTCCGCGGGTGGGAAAAGTTGCCGCGCGGTTACGCCTAAAACCAGCGCAATAATCGCGGCAAGAATAATCAGAGCTGTTTGTTTCATGACTGGACGCGTTGCAGTGATTTAATAAAGGTTTCGGCATCTTGGTAACCGATGACCCGGTTGACGGTTTTTTCCTGACGGTCCACACCGAAAAACAGTATGGTCGGCGGCCCGATCAGGTTGTACTTCGCCAGCAGGGCTTTATCGTCATCGGTATTGTTCGTCACATCGACTTGCAGCAGTACATAGCCCTTGAGCGCTTGTTTAACGCGCGGGTCGGCAAAGGTATACGCTTCCATTTCCTTGCACGAGATGCACCAATCGGCGTAAAAATCGACCATGACCGCTTGATGATTGGCGGCGGCCTGATTGATCCGGGCTTCCAGCGCCGCTGATGCGACACGTTCAAAAACAATGCCCGGTTCCGCGGCTTGCGTTGTGTTCACGCCGAGTCCTTGCAGCGGTTTTAGCGGATTGCTGTTGCCCAGGCTAAAGCCGATCAACAATAGCAGGCCGTAAGCCAGCATCGTCAGGCCCAAGCCTTTCCACAATTTGCGCCAGCCGGAACTGTTTTCAGGCAGCGGATCGACGGCGCTGAGATAAACGGCCGGAAATATCAGCAGCATCGCCCACAACAGCATAATCACGTTGCCGGGCAAAATGCGGCTGAGCATCCACACCGCGACCGCCAGCATGATCACGCCGAACACCGCCTTGGTGGAATTCAGCCAGTTTCCGGCTTTGGGCAACAGTTTTCCGGCGGATGCGCCGAGCAACAGTAACGGTACGCCCATGCCCAGACCTAAAGCAAACAACGCGCTGCCGCCTAACACCGCATCGCCGGTCTGGCCGATAAAAATCAATGCCCCAGCCAGTGGGGCCGCGACGCAAGGGCCGACGATCAGCGACGACAGCGAGCCCATGATGGCCGCGCCCAATAGCGAGCCGTCACGGTGTATTTCGCTGGAATTATGCAGCTTGACCTGTAACGATTTGGGCAGTTCCAGGTGATAAAAGCCGAACATGGACAGGGACAGCGCTACAAAAATACCGCTGAACAGGCCGATAATCCAGGGCTGCTGAAAAGCGCTTTGCAGATTGCCGCCGAACAGCGCGGCGAGTATGCCGAACACCGTGTAAGTCAGCGCCGAAGCGACCACGTAGCTTAAAGACAGCAAAAAAGCCCGGCCGGTGGTAATCCGGTGGCCGTGACCGACGATAATGCCCGATAAAATCGGGATCATCGGGAAAATGCACGGGGTCAGCGATAACAGCAAGCCGAAGCCGAAAAAACTGAGCAAGGTTACCGCGAAGCTGTCCTTGTGCAGGGATTGTACGATTTGATCCTGTTCGGAAAGTTGTTCCGGTGCGGAGGCAAGTTGCTGTGCGACGGGCAGGGCCAAGTCGATTTTTTTGCTCATCGGCGGATAGCACACGCCGCGGTCGGCGCAGCCTTGGTATTTTGCCTGTAGGGTAACGGTTTGCGCCGACTGGGTGGAACGGCTTATCGGCAGGTCGAAGCCGAGTTCGTTGTGGAAGGTTTCAACCTGGCCGAAGGCTTCATCCTGCTTGGGGATGCCTCTGGGGATGTCATAAGTCCCCAGCGTTACGCCGTCGGCGTTAACCAGCTCAAGTTGGACTTTTTCCCGGTAAAGGTAATAGCCCTCTGCGATATTCCAGTTAACATGCAGGGTGTGATCGTCTTTGACCGAGGCGAAAAACTCGAAAGCCTGGTCCGGCGGCAGCAACTCGTCTTCAAACAGATTGAGCTTTAAGCTTTGAGTTCCTTTCAGCAGTTGCTTAACCGGGTCGGCTGTGGCGGCAGGCGCGGGCAGCTTCAGGTCGAAAGTGGTTTTTTGCGGCGGATAGCAAATGCCGCGGTCGGCACAGCCCTGGTATTGCACCAGCAATTGCAGTGAGGACGCGCCGTTTTCTACGCTTAAAGTAACCGGGACGTTCAGGGTGTTGCGGTAAATGACCACATCGCCGAAGTTTTCATCATGGTGGGTTTCCCCGGCCGGAAAAACAGGCTCGCCTAAGCGTATTTGTCCGGTCTTGGACTCAAAGCGCATTTTATTGCGGTAAAGATAATAGCCTTCCGCGATGTCCCAGGAAATTTCAATCCGGTCGGCGGCCAGTGCTTTAGCTGAAACTTTAAAGGCTTGGTCGGGCGGCAGAACTTCGCCAGCGCCCAGGGCAAAGGTCGATTGGCTGAGAATCGACAGGAAACAGAGAAAAATTACTTTGAAAAATGGCATGAATCTATCCAATGCAGGTATTCAGGTAAGCCCCGTTCAATGGGGACGGCGATTATTTCAGGCAGTTCGTAAGGGTGATTGTCGCGCAGGGCCGTCTCGATAGCCTGATAGCGATCTTTATGGGCCTTAATCAGCAGCAGATGCTCCTGGGCGGATTCAATCCGCCCTTCCCATGAGTAAACAGACGTGATGCCGGGCAAAATGTTCACGCAGGCTGCCTTATTGTCTGCGACCAATAACCGGGCTATTTTTTCAGCGGTGTCTTTATCGGGGCAAGTGCAGAAAATTATTTGATGGTTGGCAGGCATGTTACGCGTCATAAAAACTGGATCGCGGATATTATCCTAGAAATTAACCGGAATTGCCCTTATATTGTAACGACGGTGATTACAACAAGAGTGCTTTAGATGAAAATTTTTCAAATACTATTTCTGGTCGTGCTGATTATCCCTTTTGCAGAAATTTATTTGCTGATACAGGTGGGCGGAATCATTGGCGCGTTTCCGACCATTTTGCTGGTGGTGTTTACCGCGGTGCTGGGCGCTTGGTTGTTGAGACAGCAAGGTTTCTCAACGTTTCAGCGGTTCCAGGAAAGTTTGGCGCAAGGCGTGATCCCCGCTTATGAAATGATTGAAGGCCCCATTATCCTGGTCGGGGGGGCATTATTGCTAACGCCGGGTTTTATTACCGATATAATCGGTTTTGCCTGCTTGATCCCGTCATTACGCAGAAAAATCGCCCAATATGTGATTGAAAACTATCTTGTTCAGGGTGGCGCGCATTTTCAGCAGGGAAGAGCGGCTGAAAATAACGTGCTGGAAGGTGAGTTTAGTAAAGAAGAGTAAGGAAAAGGTAGGCACAAGGCTAAATCCTGGTTTTTGTCTCGTGCCTTTCTTGATGGCTTAGCCTTCTGAAGAGTCGCCCTCGCCAGCGCCGCTTTCAGTTTCGCAGGTATTCTTGTTAAGCCCTGAATAGACCGGGCACCAGCCTGAATAGCCGGTTGCAACAAGAACCAGTCCCACTAATAATAAAAGAACTTCTCCGCCTGGGACGAAAAGTGAAATAACCAGAAGGGCCGCGCCCGCGTATAAACGGTATTTCTTTTCCTTCTCGCCAACATTGTGTTCAAATTTAAGCATACGTTTAAAATCAAAATTCATCTTAAAATCCTCTGTGTGTCGTTATTATTATTAACAAAGCAACGGTTCGGTCTGTCATTATCGAACCCAAGCAATATACACAGCTTCGAAAAATGTGCAAGCGAAAAAACCAATGGATGTAACTTCAATAATAGACCCCTTAAATGATGATCAGCGTCAGGCGGTTACCGCGCCGTCCCAAGCCATGCTGGTTTTGGCGGGCGCCGGCAGCGGCAAAACCCGTGTTTTAGTGCATCGTATCGCCTGGCAGATCCAGGTCGAGGGCGTGTCTGCGCACAGTATTCTGGCAGTAACCTTTACCAATAAAGCGGCCAAGGAAATGCGCGGCAGGATCGAGGATTTGCTTCAGATGTCCGCGCAATCAATGTGGATAGGGACTTTTCACGGCGTGGCGCACCGCTTGTTAAGACGTCACGCCAAGCAGGCCAAATTGCCGGAAACGTTTCAGGTGATGGATTCCGCCGACCAGTTGCGGCTTATCAAGCGCCTGCTGGCTACGCTGAATCTCGATGCCGACAAGTGGCCGCCGCGCCAGGCGCAATGGTTTATCAATGCGCAAAAAGACGAGGGCAAGCGGGCCCTGCATATGCTGGAGACCGGCGACCTCTATCAGCGCCAAATGGTGATCATCTATAAAGCCTATGAAGAACTGTGCGACCGCTCCGGGCTGGTCGACTTTGCCGAGCTGCTGCTCAGGGCGCATGAATTGCTGCGCGACAATCCCGATGTGCTGGAGCATTATCAGCAGCGTTTCCGGCAGGTGCATGTCGACGAGTTTCAGGACACCAACACCATACAATACGCCTGGTTGCGGCTGTTGACCGACGGCAGGGACAATATTTTCGTCGTCGGCGACGACGATCAGTCCATTTACGGCTGGCGCGGCGCGAAAATCGAGAATATCTACAACTTTCAAAAGCATTACCCGAATCATCAGGTCATCAAGCTGGAGCAAAACTACCGCTCGACCGGCAATATCCTGAAAGCCGCGAACAAGGTCATCAGCGTCAATGACGGCCGAATGGGCAAGGAGCTGTGGACCGATGCCGGCGACGGCGATTTGATTTCCCTGTACGCGGCCTTCAACGAACAGGACGAAGCCCATTTTGTGGTCGAGCGGATCAGGGCTTGGGTCAACGAGGGCGGACTGCGCAAGGATGTCGCGATACTGTACCGATCCAACGCCCAATCCCGCCAGTTTGAAGAACGATTGATGACCACCAACACGCCGTACCGGGTTTACGGCGGCTTGCGTTTTTTCGAGCGGGCGGAAATCAAGAACGCGCTGGCCTATTTGCGGCTGATGTCCAATCGCAATGACGACGCTTCGTTCGAGCGAGTGATCAATACCCCGACGCGCGGCATAGGCGCCAAAACCATCGACGATATTCGCGGCATTGCCAGGGATCAAGAGCTTTCGTTATGGGCGGCGGCGATCGCGCTGATTAACCAGCGTACCTTGTCGGCAAGGGCGACCAATGCGCTGATCGGTTTTTTGGAATTGATCAAGCAGTTTGAAGGGCAGGCGGAAGGCCTGGAGCTTTATGAAAAGGTCAAACTGGTCGTAGAAAAAAGCGGCCTGATCGAGCTGTATCAAAAGGACAAGGCCGACAAAGGCGAAGAGAAAGTAGAAAACCTGGAAGAGCTGGTCAACGCGGCGCGGCTGTTCGACCCCGATACGATTGGCGACCAGGACAGCGAAGAAAATCTGGGCGAGCTGGATATGTTTCTGGCCCATGCGGCATTGGAAGCCGGCGAGATGCAAGGCGACGAGTTCGACGATTGCGTGCAGCTGATGACCCTGCACTCGGCCAAAGGCCTGGAGTTCAAGCAGGTGTTCCTGGTCGGCATGGAAGAAGGCCTGTTCCCGTCGCAACAGTCCGTCGATGATGTCGGGCGGCTGGAAGAGGAGCGCAGGCTGTGCTATGTCGGCATTACCCGCGCGATGCAGCAGTTGTATCTGACCTATGCCGAATCCCGGCGCTTATACGGCCGGGAAAGCTACCCCAGACCGTCGCGCTTTCTGCGCGAGATTCCGCCGGAACACTTGCAGGAAGTCAGGATGCGGGCCGCCGTGAGCCGTCCGGTGACCGCCGTAAAGCCCAAAGCGCAGTCTTTGCAAACGGAAGGAAAATACAAGCTGGGGCAACGCGTCAGCCATGCCAAATTCGGCGAAGGCGTGGTGTTGCAGATGGAAGGCGAGGGCGCGCAGGAACGGGTGCAGATCAACTTCAAGCAAGTCGGCCTCAAGTGGCTGATCTTGGCTTATGCGCAATTGGATGTGTTGTAGAAGAGGCTCAACATCAACGCAAAGTATAAGCCCATGATTTAAAATAAGGCTTTATAATCCAAAAATTGCATTAAACCAGACAACAAACATTTTTTGCAGCCCGTGATCTTAAAACTCCAAAACATCAGTTTCAGCTTTTCACCTGAAAAGCCGCTATTCAAAAATCTTTGTTTCGCTTTGGAACAAGGAAAAATCTACGCATTGATGGGCGCAAACGGCGCAGGAAAAACCACCTTATTTAATCTGATCACCGGTTTTCACAAACCGGCATCCGGCATCATCAATTTTCAACAGCAAACCACTACAGGACTTGCGCCTTATAAAATAAACCGGATGGGCATAGGCAGAACTTTTCAAGACTTACGCCTCATTGCCAAACTCACCGTAAAAGAAAACATCCTGCTGGCAATGCCCGGTGACCCAACCGATAACTGGACAAACGCCTTGCTGCCCGGCCTTGTTTTTAAAAAACAAATGCAGCAGATGGAACGCAAAGCCGAAAAAATCATCGCCGATTATTTTTTGCAGGATGTGCAACAGGCAATGGCCGATGAAATCAGTTTCGGGCAGCAAAAGTTATTAAACCTTGCCTGCTGCGTGGCAAACCAAGCACAATTACTGTTATTGGATGAACCGGTTGCCGGAATCAGTCCGCAATACCGGGAGCAAATCACCGCCCTGATTAAGCAACTAAAACAGCAAGGCAAAACCCTGTTAATGATCGAACATAACACCGATTTTATCGCCGAAACCGCCGACCGCTTTTTGTTTTTAAGCGACGGCGCATTGTCGGAATTCGACAACTTCGAGCAACTGCAAACCAGCCCGCAAGCTGCTGATGCCTACTTCTAACGACACCTTATTAAGCGTGAACCGCCTCAGCACAGGCTACGGCAAACGGCAGGTATTATTTGACGTATCGTTTACCGTCAAACGCGGCGAAATAGTGCTGCTGATCGGCGGTAACGGTTCCGGCAAATCCACCTTGCTCAAAGCCATTTACGGCTTAGCGAGCAAGTGGGACAACCCGGAGAACAGGCGGGCATCCGTGCATTTCGCAGAGGAAGACATAACCCATAGCAAACCCTACCAGCTCATCCAAAAAGGCATCGTCTACGTCCCGCAAAAAAACAACAGCTTCGACCAGTTAACCGTTAATGAAAACCTGGAAGTCGCCGCTACCCATCTACACAACAAAACCGAATTAAGACAACGGCTAAATAGTGTGTTTGAAAAACTGCCGCAACTGACACCGCTTAAAAGCCGAACGCCTTTTCATCTAAGCGGCGGAGAAAAACAGCAACTGGCTCTGGGCATGGCGCTGATGCAACACCCTAAAATGATCTTGCTGGACGAGCCGGGCGCAGGGCTTGCCCCGCATACTTGGCAGCAAAACCTGGAAATCATTAAAACGCTTAACCGGCAAGGCATGACTTTTCTGATAGTTGAGCATAGAGTCAAAGAAACCGTTGCCAAAGCGCACAATGTTCTGTTGATGAGGTTGGGTAAGGTTGAGAATGACACCTCGTGTTACCCAATAGAACCGATGTAATTTCCAACTTTTTACCTGTTCGGTTAGACTAAGCAAAAGGAAGCTATGCCTACAATTTCAGCTTTTTACGGTATCTTGATCAAGATGTATTGGAATGAACATGCTCCACCTCATTTCCATGCCGAATATGGCGAGTTTGAGGCATTAATAAACATTCAAACATTGGAAATCGTCAAAGGAGAATTGCCTCGCGGTGCGGCAATTCTGGTTAAGGAGTGGGCTTTTTTGCATCGCGATGAATTAATGGAGGATTGGAAGCTATGCGAGCAGTTGCAGACACCCAAGAAAATCACGCCACTGGATTAAATTATCGCACACCCTGGAAAGTGACCCAGGTGCAAACGTTGCAGAAATACAGGCTGCATGTGGAATTTGCCGACGGCACCAGCGGCATAGTGGACATGGCGCATTTTTTGGCTGGAGAATGCGGCGTTTTTAAACGATTGCGGGAGACGGACACCTTTATGCAGGCGCATGTAGAACATGGCGCGGTGACGTGGCCGGGCGAATTGGATTTGGCGCCGGACAGGATGCATGAGGAACTGCAAAAAGCGGACGTTTATACCGTGCAGTGAGAAACGACCTAAAATCGTTATCAATCATCGTTCTTTTAGCATGTTTGCCCCGTCCAACTTTGAAAAATTCATTTTGTAGGTGTTTTTATGAGTATTGATCAAATTGCCAGCGAAGCATTAAGGTTAAGTCCGCATGACCGGGCAATGCTTGCACAAACAATATGGGAAAGTCTTGACGCGCCCTATCTTGTTGCGCCTGAACTGTCCGATGATGAAGCGATTGCGTTAGCGAAACAGCGTGATAGGGAGATTGAAAACGGTGCGGTAGCCCCCTTGTCGCATACGCAATTAATGTCCGGATTACGGGATGCGGATTGAATATCATCCTGCGATTGAGCAGGAATTACACAAAATTATTGAATACTACGACCTATGTTCACAAGGACTTGGGCTTGAGTTTCTCAATGAGTTTGAGCGTCAAATTTTAAAGATTGCATCGTCGCCAAGCCAATGGCGGATGGTTGAGGATGATATATGGAGGGCGTTAATCAATGTCGTTAAGTTAAAGATTAACCGTTCGCCCTGAGCTTGTCGAAGGCTGGGCGGTTAAGCCGATCATGGTTCGACAAGCTCACCACGAACGGCTTAACTTAACGGCATTGGGGCGCGTTAATGAGGCGCTTTCCTTATGTTATTTATTTTCGAGTTTTGGAAAACGATGTGCTTCGTGTAACGGTTGTTAAGCATCAACATAGACATCCTGATTATGAATTAGGCAGAAAATAAATTTGATGAGAAACTTGGAGGAATATTATGAAATTTAGCGTGACAATTGACCGTGACGAAGAGGGTATCTGGGTAGTGGAATGCCCAGCCATACCCGGCTGTGTTAGCCAAGGAGCGACTAAGGACGAAGCACTGAGCAACATACAGGATGCAATTTATCAGTGCCTTCAAGTTCGCGCCGAGCGAGGATTACCTTTGACCATCGAGACGCAGCAAATCGAGGTGGCGGCATAATGCCACCTTCGCTTCCCGTTCTTAAGGGCCGCGAGGTCGTTCTCGTGTTCGAGTCGCTCGGATGGCAGGCTGTGCGGCAAAGTGGAAGCCACATTATTATGGTCAAAGAAGGGGAAGCAATTACATTGTCTATTCCCGATCATAAGGAAGTTGCAAAAGGTACGCTACGAAGCCTTATTCGTATGGCAGGTTTGACGGTAGCAGAATTTATGGCGGCATTATAACGCTTTGGGGCTGTCGCAAGCCCACAAGCCTCAGCAAACTCCGTCTCGCTTGGGGTAATGCAGAAACGTTAAAATGCAGCCGTTATGAAATGACGACAGTTATAGGATGTGCTGAACAAAGTGAAGCGCATCGTTCGCGAATGATGCGCCTCCTATCGTCGGCACATCCTATGGCCCTGTTGCCCGTGCAGCCTGCCATGTCTTAGCGGTTTCAAACTTGTCTTTTGAGCATCGAGATCCATTTAACCGTTTATTGATTGCTCAGGCTTTGGTGGAAGGTATACTCTTTTTAATATAAAGATGGTTGATTTATTCTTATTGCGCTATAGCATAGTATGCTATATCAAAAGGTACATAAAATGTTTAAAAAAGTAATAGTTGTTCTTCTAATAATAACTGCCTTTGTATTAGGATATCTTTTGGGAATAAATAAAGATAAAACGGAATATGAGTCTATAAAAATAGGGGTTGTGATTTTTAAAACTGGGGGGGCTGCACAATATGGTGAGTGGATAAAAAATGGATTAGATATGGCACAAGAGGAAATTAATGCGAATGATTTCCTAGTGGGGAAAAAGATTGAATTAATTTACGAAGACGACAAGACAGATTCAAAAGTTGCAGTCTCTGCAATTAATAAGCTTATTAGCATAGAAAAAACTCAAATAATAATAGCAGGTGTTACAAGTTCGAGTGCTTTGTCAATTGCTCCTATAGCAGAAAAAAATAAAGTAGTTTTATTTTCACCATGCTCATCTAATCCTCAGCTAACAAATGCAGGCGATTATATTTTTCGGAATTGGCCCTCTGATAACGCAGAAGGAGAAGAAATGGCAAAATTCGCACATAAAAGTTATAAAAAAATTGCCGTAATATCTATGAACAATGATTTTTCATTAGGATTAAGAGATATTTTTATAGATAGTTTTAAAAAGTTAGGAGGTGAAGTAACTTTTTCAGATAGTTTTCAATCTGGAACATCTGATTTCCGTTCTATTGTCACAAAATTAAAAACAGTACAGTATGATGCAATTTATTTACCCGCACACGCTTTTGAAGCTGCCAATTTTATTAAACAGTCCAAAGAAATGGGGGTAAATACACAGTTTCTTGGTGTTGATACTTATGAGTCGCCAGAATTTATAAAAATAGCAGGTAATTCGTCTGATGGTGTTATTTATACAAACCTATCATTTAACCCCGCATTAAAAAGCACAACTGTTGAAAATTTTTCAAACGTGTATTTTAAAAAATATGGACAAAACCCAGAGATATACTCGGCTCAAAGTTATGATGCTTTAAAAATTATTGCATTAGCCATAAAAAAAGCTGGTGACTCGGCTTCTGGTGCAGTGAAAGCACAACTTTACGATATTAAAGACTATGATGGCGTTAGTGGTCTAACTTCATTTGATAGTAATGGCGATGTAACAAAACCAGCTATTATTAAGCATATAAAAGATGGCCAGTTTTTATTCTAAAAAATATGAAAAAAAAATATAATGAAATATTAAAGGATGTTGAATCCTTCTATGACGAGGTTGGCCTAAAATATGACATTATATATCCAAATATTATTGAATCTAATAAAAAAATTGCCGAGTCGCTAAAAAACCAAGGTTTAATTAGAGATGATTTAATTATTGCTGATTTGGCTTGTGGGAGTGGTTGGTTATTGCACGAAATACATAAATTAGTGCCTCTTGTATCTTTACATGGTTTTGATATTAGCAAAGAAAGCATATTACTAGCTAATAGAAAAATTATAGACGGTTCAATTTCATTTCATGTTGCGGATTGGCTTAATTTAGAGTCAATAGTAAACAATAAACTTGATGTGGCTCTCTGTATTGGCAATAGCTTAACTCATTTTCCAGTTAATATTCAAAGAAAAATTCTTTTCACTTTTTCTAAATTAATTAAAAATGGAGGGAGTTTAATAGTAGATTCTTATGCTGATTGGAATCAAAAGCTTAACGGTCATTATGAAATTGAACCAAAAGGATTAAAAAAATTCGAAGGGGGCGATGTTGTTTCTTATTTTTTTAGTGTTTATACAAAGAAAATGGCAGAACGGAATATTTGTTTTGCAACATACAATAACGACATAGGGAAAAGTTTTGTCGAATTAGTTAAATTTGAGCGTTATGTGACCTATCAATTCCCATTTGCAATAAAAAATGCCAAGCTTAATAAAGAGAAATTTGGGTTCTCGAAAATTGACAAAATTGCTATATCAGATGGAATAGATATTTTTGAATATTATAGGCTTTTAAAGTAATGGAAAATTTAAATAAACTTAAAATGCTATCTTTTGTTTTAATACCATTAGTGTCAATTTTGGTAGGCACTATTAGATATTTTTTTGATCCAAACAAGACTGATAGCATATCTATAATATGGCTTGTTTTTACTATTATTATAATTCCATCTGTAACTGTTCTCATCAATTTACTTATCACCAGATATAACTTTGATGGTACCCATGAGTCGTTTAAAAAAACAACTGGAGAAATAAGAAAAAATAGCGATGATTTTTTGCATGATACTAACATTCTTATTTCTGACTCAATCACAAGAAGCAATAATTACTATAATCTTCATTTAAATCCTCATAAAGATATACTCACTAAATTCATACCTAGCTTAATAGATGAATTTAATGTAAAAATAAAAGCGCTATGTAATGGATATTTATTTGAAAATGATCCTTCTAAATATCAGAAGTTTTGTTCTAATATATTTAATTTATCCGAAGAGAATAGTGTTATTAGAGCGACAAGCATCGTTGATCCAAATGGTTTTTGGGAAGATGAGAATACAATAAATTATTTCAACAATAACAAAGAATTAATTGATAAAAAGGGTGTAAAAATAGAACGTTATTTTTTTGTTAATGACGATAACAAAGACGCTTCTCTACAAGCAATTGCTAACAATATAAAATGTGGTGTTAATGTTTTTATTATTGAGGAGAGTAAAATAAAAGAACGCTTCATTAAAGATTGCGGGACAGTTAATAACAATATAGTTATTGAAAGTAAAGTTGATGGTGCTAGGAATATATATAAAGTAGATGTTTACATTGGTAACGATGAAAAATTTTCAGAAATAGATACTTTATTTAAATTGCTGGAGTCAAAAAAAACAGAAGCTGTTGTTTTTTATGAATTAACAACTGAAGAGATAACTAATTTGGCACAATTTTAAGATCGCTCATGATTCAACTAATATTTAATATTGGCATTTCGAGTGTTTTTTTTATTTTGATTGCCAGTGTTGTTTTTATTCATTATTATCCAAATAAATTTTTCAACCTCTTTCAATCTGCAATAATCACTTTCGCAGCCTACCTCGCCTACCTTTTTTCCATAAAACTAACCATACCTTTAACCCGCGCCATCCCGCTTGCAATTCTATGCTCAGTCGCCATTGGTGTCAGTACTGAATTAGGCATTTTTCGCATTATGCGCCACAGCCAAAATGACCCCGGACAAAATAGTCCGTCATTTAAAATGCTAATAGCCTCAATCGGCCTTTACACCATCCTACAAAACCTAATCTCGCTGTTCTTCGGTGACGATACCAAAAGCATCCGCACAGGTGAAGTCAAAGTAGGCCATGAAATACTAGGCGCTTATATCACCGACATTCAAATCATCACCATTGCCGTCAGCAGCGTATTGTTTATTGCCGTGTTGCTGTTGCTACATAAAACCTCGCTAGGCAAACAAATCCGTGCTGTCAGCAATAATCCAGAGTTGTGCAATATCTACGGCATCAACAGCGATCAGGTTATTTTGTATGCGACGGCGCTCAGCGCTGCTTTGGCGGCTATTGCGGGGATTTTGATTGCTCTGGATGTGGATATGACGCCGACCTTCGGTTTTAATTATTTTCTTTACGGCGTGGTGGCGATGATCATCGGCGGCGTGGGTAGTTATCGGGGCTTGGTGTTCGGTTCGCTATTATTGGCTACGGCTCAACACCTTGCGGCGTATTATATTGATACCAAATGGATGGATGCGGTAGCCTATATTATCCTTATCCTGTTTTTAATCTGGAAGCCGTTGGGATTTTCCGGGCAACGGCTTAAAAAGGTTGATGTTTAGTTGTTGTTTCGCGGACTTTTAATCTCCAGGTTGAAAAACAGCAGAAATTTTAATTAACAGGGGCAGTGCCATGTACACAACTATTAACGGTATTTATGACAACGGCCACATTATCTTAGAAGAAGCGCCGCCCACAAAAAAACGCATGAAGGTATTAATTACCTTTGTCGAGGATAGCAGTAATAAAACATCTAATGAAGCCAATATAGAAGCTCAGAAGCCTGCCGAGCAGGACAAATTGAAAGTATTAAAACAAGGGTTTTCCGAACGCTGGCAAGGTCAATTCAAGCTAAATGATAAGACAGGCGATGAGCGGTTCGATTATTTGAAACAGCGTTATCAGTTATGAAAATCTTTGTCGATTGTGATGTGTTGCTGGATGTGGGATTGGGCAGGGAGCCTTTTTGTCAGGCATCAGGGGCTCTATTAAACTATCTTGAGAATAATAAAAATACTGGTTTTATCGCTTGGCATTCTATCGCCAACTTTTTTTATCTGACGGCAAAAGGCAATAATAAACAGCAAAGTAAAAACTTTATTGCTGAATTATGTGCCTTTTTAGAAATCGTTGCTGTTTCCAACCAAGACTTAACCGTTGCCTTGGAGCTGCCTATTAACGATTTTGAAGACACAATGCAATGCGCATCGGCAATGGCTTGTCATGCAGACGTTATTATTAGCCGAAATATTAGAGACTTTCAGTATTCACCTATTAAAGCAATGTCCCCAGAGCAGTTTTTGCAGGAATTGAACGGGTTGTAAGATGAAGGGCGGGTATGATTTTTCTGGCATTAAGCAAGGTGAATTTTCGTTTTATGAACCGGAAATCTTGTAGACGATGGAATACTTATTACACCTCGCCATCTTCATTTGCTTTTACACCCTGCTTGCCCAGAGCCTAAATCTTGCTGCCGGGAAAACCGGTTTGGTGTCTTTGGCTCATGCCGGGTTTTACGGTATTGGCGCTTATACGACGGCTTTGCTTACTTTACATTTCGGCTTTTCTTTTTGGTTGAACTTGCTCATTGCGCTGTTAATCAGCGGTTTTGTCGCCTTGATCATTTCACTGATTGCACTGAGAACGGTTGAAGATTATTTCATTATTTGTACTTTAGGCATTCAGGTCATTGTTTTTTCTTTAATGAATAACTGGATGGATTTAACCCGAGGGCCTTTAGGCATTGCTGGTATTCCCGCTATTGAGCTGTTCGGCTTTAGTCTGGACAGTAAAATAGCTTTTTTGTTGATTTCTATCGGTTTTATGGCGAGCGCTTGGTATTTGTTAAAAAATCTACTTCGTTCAGGTTTCGGCAATACCCTGACCGCAATTAGCGAAGATGAAATCTACGTGCAAAGCTTGGGTAAGAATGTTTATCTTGCCAAGACCGTTGCCTTTACGCTGAGCGCTATGTTTGCGGCCATCCCCGGTGCGTTATATGCGCATTACATTTCTTACATAGACCCGACCAGTTTCACGGTGAGCGAATCTATCTTCATTCTTTCAATCGTCATTATCGGCGGTATGGGCAATTTGACCGGCAGTTTTTTGGCGGCGGCTTTTATGGTGTTATTGCCTGAAGCGCTACGCTTTGTCGGTATGCCCGACAGCATCGCTGCCAATATGCGCCAAATCATTTACGGGGCGGTGTTGGTGGTTGTGATGATGACCGGAAAAAACGGTGTGAGGGATTTTTTCCTGAACAAGAGAGGGATGCCGCATGATTACTAGGATTGCACTTCGAAGTTGAATCCGCCTCATTAAGTATTCACTCAATCTGCTTGTAACTATTTAGCCTAAAAGGTAGGGTGTGCCGCGCACTAAAGAACTGGTGGATTATTCAATCGTCGGAAAGGCGCGCATGGCACGCCCTACATGAGGATTCGTCAGAGTCTTATCTAAATTTAAGGAACACATTACATAAACAGAGCATTGCACTACCGACATCAGCTTATCGCCAAGTAGCCTATTGCATGAACACACTTTATAATATGCGGCTGGCAGCATTGGGCGGCGGATATTTTCCGCAACCGCAATGGCTCTCGGCTTGATCACCCTCAACGTAACAGATTGAAACAGGAACCCTTAATGTCTCAGAAAATTTCAGATGTAGTAAAACCCGGTGTTGTCACTGGCGATGACGTGCAAAAAATCTTTGCGATCTGCAAAGAAAACCACTTTGCATTGCCCGCGGTGAATGTGATTAACACTGATTCGATTAATGCAGCGTTGGAAGCGGCCGCGAAAGTAAAATCGGCTATCGTTATCCAGTTTTCCAATGGCGGAGCGGCATTTGTCGCCGGTAAAGGCTTAAAAGCGGAGGATCAAACGCCTGCTATCTTGGGGGCTATCTCCGGCGCTCAACACGTACACCAAATGGCTGAAGCTTACGGCGTACCGGTTATTTTGCATACCGACCACGCGGCTAAAAAATTGTTGCCTTGGATCGACGGATTGTTGGATGCTGGCGAAAAACATTTTGCAGCAACCGGCAAGCCTTTATTCAGCTCGCACATGTTGGATTTGTCTGAAGAAAGCTTGAAAGAAAACATTGAAATCTGCGGCCAATATCTGGCGCGCATGTCAAAAATGGGCATGACGCTGGAAATCGAATTAGGTTGCACCGGCGGCGAAGAAGACGGCGTCGACAACAGCGATATGGATCATTCCATGCTGTACACTCAGCCTGAAGATGTCGCTTACGCCTATGAAGAGTTAAGCAAAATCAGCCCACGTTTTACGATTGCGGCTTCATTCGGTAACGTTCACGGCGTTTATAAGCCAGGCAACGTTAAATTGACGCCTAGCATTTTGGCTAACTCACAAAAACACGTTTCCGAAAAATTCGGCGTTCCTGCAAACACGCTGAACTTTGTATTCCACGGCGGTTCAGGTTCCAGCGCCGAAGAAATCAAGGAATCGATCAGCTACGGCGTAGTTAAGATGAACATCGATACCGATACCCAATGGGCGACTTGGGAAGGCATCATGAACTACTACAAGCAAAACGAAGGTTATTTGCAAGGCCAAATCGGCAACCCGGACGGTGACGACAAGCCCAACAAAAAATACTACGATCCACGCGTTTGGCAACGTGCCGGTGAAGTCGGCATGGTGACTCGTTTGGAACAAGCTTTCCAGGAATTGAACGCGGTTAATTCCCTGTAAGCTGACAAGCTGAAAAAAAGGCCGGTGCAGTTGCCCGGCCTTTTTTTTGCCCGGCAGTCGGCGGCAGGATTGACACCAAAAATCAAGGGATGAATGATCTGCTGTTATGATGGATAATGACCTTATTATTCAAGCGGTATACAAGACGGCTTGTGACAGAACAACACATGACGAATAACCTAGTAATATAGTAAACTATATCAACCTTAAATTATGGTCGGCACGATGACAGCAACAGATAATGTACACCCGCACGAAATCCATAAGTTTGGCTCGATGGCGGAACGCTGGTGGGATACTCAGGGCGAATTCAAAACCCTGCACGATATTAATCCGCTGCGTATCGAGTTTATCAAGCGTTATGCCGATATTGACGGCAAACGCATCGTCGATGTCGGCTGCGGCGGCGGCATTTTAACCGAAGGTTTGGCCAAACAAGGCGCGGATGCGTTGGGTATCGATCTCAGCGAAGACCTGATTGATATTGCCGATCTGCATGGGCTTGAATCCGGCGTCAGTGCGCATTATCAAAAAATCAGCGCGGAAGATTTGGCCGAACAACAGCCGGAAAGTTTCGATCATGTGACCTGTATGGAAATGCTCGAACATGTGCCCGATCCGGGCTCGATTATCTTCGCCTGCGCCAGAATGGTTAAACCCGGCGGCATGGTGTTTTTCTCGACGCTGAACCGCAAACCCAAGGCTTATTTGCTGGCTATTTTTGCCGCCGAATACGTCCTGCAAATGTTGCCCAAAGGCACGCATGATTTTAAAACCTTTATCAAGCCTTCGGAGCTGTGCCAGACAGCGCGGGCGGCCGGCCTTGAATTGCAGGGCATGGTGGGCATTGAATACAATCCGTTCACCAAGCATTTCAGGCTGGGCAAAGACATAGATGTCAATTACATCGCTGCTTTTAAGCGCCCCGCGTAAGACATGACGGCTGATTTCAAATTATCCTGCGTATTATTCGACCTTGACGGTACCCTGGTCGATACCGCGCCGGACTTGATTTCATGCCTGAACCGGGCGCTAAACGTCCACGGTTTTGATGCCGTGGCGCCTGAAATCATCAAACCGTTTATTTCATTCGGCGCTGCGGCCATGATTAACGCCGGCCGTCCTGAACTTGACGATATGTTAAAGGCGGATATTCTGGAAACCATGCTCACGCATTACCAGAACAATATTGCCGAACACACGGTTTTTTTCTCCGGCATGGCTGACACACTGGCTGCGATTGAAGCGCAAGGATTGAAATGGGGCGTGGTCACCAACAAGCGCGAACGCTTCACCAACCCGCTGATGGACGCTTTAAAGTTGACCGGGCGCGCCGCCTGCATCGTCAGCGGCGATACCACGGCCAACCCCAAGCCGCACCCGGAACCGATGCTGCTCGCTTGCAAACAGGCGGACGTCGATCCGCAGGAATGCGTCTATATCGGCGACGCGCTGCACGACATTGCCGCCGGGAAAAATGTCCGAATGAAAACACTGGCCGCAGTATACGGCTACATTAAACCCGGCGATAACCCGGAAACTTGGGGCGCGGATGCGTTAATCGAGTCGCCCGAGCAAATATCAACCTGGATAGCATCACTACCATGCCGCTAACAAATCAAGTCATCTTAATTACCGGCGCCGGCGGCGGGCTCGGCAGTACAGCCGCCCTGGCGTTGGCCAAACACGGCGCGCATATTATTTTGCTGGATAAAAACATCGCCAAACTGGAAGCGGTTTACGATGCGATTGTGACCGTCAAGGCGCCCGAACCGATTATTTATCCGTTCGATCTGGCCGGCGCCAATGAAAACGAGTATCAGGAATTGGCCGACAAAATTGATGAAAAATACGGCTCCCTGCAAGGCATTCTGCATTCGGCGGTAGAGTTCAGCGCATTTTCTCCGGTCGCAACGCACAAGACCAAAGACTGGGGGCATACCTTAAACGTCAATTTGAACGCGCCTTTTTTGCTGTGCCGGGTTTTGCTGCCGGTGCTGCAAAAGAGCGAGCATGCGTCGATTGTTTTCACGTCGGATTCTTCCGCCAGAAACGCTCCCGCCTACGCAGGCGCTTACGGCGTTTCTAAAATAGCCTTGGAAGGTTTCGCCAACATACTGGCCGAAGAACATGAAGCATCCGGCAAAATCAGGGTCAATACCCTGATACCGGGACCGATAGACTCCCCGTTAAGAAAACGGGCCTATCCGGCGGAAGATAAAAGCAAGTTGCCGTCCATGAAATCATTGGCTCCGATTTATCTGTATTTATTCGGCTCAGAAAGCATCGGCATAACCGGCCAGGCTATCGACGCCCGAACCTTCTATCTATAACTGAACCATTATGGCTGAAAGAGAAGACGTTGTTTTAACCCGAGATGTCAACATTGTTACTATCCCCGACGGCAACACCGGGACTTTAACCAAGGGCCAGATAGTTACCATCCATCAGGCGCTGGGCGATAACTATACCGTGGTTAGCGAACACGGCCACATGGTGCGGATTGCCGGAGTGGATGCCGATGCGCTGGGCAAGGAGCCTCATCAATTACACACCTTGGTATCCGAAACCGACGCGGCAGCGGTTGAAAGAAACTGCTGGGAAGTGATGAAAACGGTCTATGACCCGGAAATACCGGTCAACATTGTCGATCTTGGCCTGGTCTACCAATGTAAAGTAACGCCGACAGATAACGGGCTGAATGACGTTCATATCATGATGACGCTGACCGCGCCGGGCTGCGGCATGGGGCCGGTTATCCAGGGCGATGTGGAAAAATGCATACGCGCATTGCCCGGCGTCGCCAGTGTTAATGTCGAAGTGGTGCTTGATCCGCCTTGGTCGCGAGACATGATGTCGGAAGTGGCTCAGTTGCAGTTGGGCTTGTATTAATCACTGATGTTACGCATAGCGCCACTGCAAGGCCAGCCTTGCACTCCAGTTGCTGGAAATACGCTGCCATTAACTTAATGGCAGTGACGTAGCGCGTGGGAACGAGAAAAAATAAACCCCCGCGTAACATCAGTTAATCAATTCGGCGTATAAAGGCATTTGAAACAAAGCCTTCAATAGATTTAGTCAGGCGATATAAATTTAATTCCAATGCTGCCGTGTCGTTTTTGAGTAACGCGGCTATCCCATCAAATCCACTTAAACCTTGATCCCGCCATCCAAACATGTTTTGGATGCTGCTGATCGCGCGGAATTTCGTTTTCTCATTTTAGCCCTTGCTCAGGTGAATCAATTGAGCCTACAGTTTTGGCAGCAGTTTTTTCCTTCTGTCCGGTTGTCACTATTCCCGATCTTTTTTGTAGGTTAATGGCTACATTGATGTCAGCAATTGCCGACACCATCAAAATATTTTATCTGTTTTTTTTCAGGCCGTTTGATCTTTTTACGATTTATTAATCTTAAATATATTAATGATTTTAATGTATTAGGACTTATTGGTAAGGGTTTTTGGCATTAATCACAAAACAATATATTAGATTATATTAATATAATGAATCAGAATGATTGACTGAAACCGGTACGGGCAATAGAATTTTTTTAAATTCTCGATCGGGTTGCAATCATCTTGACTGCTTATGAATAACCCTTGGCAAACCTGTGTCGGCCGAAGAGTAGCTTTTTTGATGTAGCCAATTGAAAAAACATTGGTTTTTCATGCCTTCCACTAAATTTAATTGGAAAATTCAAGTTGGCGAAGGGATTGAGGAATAACGCGTATTATAATTCGGATGAAAACAGGATGACCGCTTTTAAAGATATTAACCTGCAAGTCGGCGCACGCTTACAAATAACGCTGCAACACAGCAGCAAGCAAGCAATTTATTATACCGAGCTCATCGGTTATGTGGATGGGGAGTACCTGATAATAAAGACGCCCATGGAGAACGGGCTTTCCGTTCAAATGCAGGTAGATGATCCGCTTATCCTGCGGATATTATCAGGCGTGGATGTTGTCACGATGGCTTGCAGGGTGAAAACTATCTTTCGGGGGCCGCATTACTATATGCATCTTACTTTTCCCACCGATATTAAATCCATCGCACTACGCGGCGCCATCAGGGCCAAGGTGAATTTGCCGGTACAAGTCAATGGCGTGGACGGTGCAGGGGTTATCACCGATATCAGCGTCACCGGAGCCGGAATAGTGGCCAATCAAGCACTGGGGGAACCTAATCAGGAAGTCTCAATCTCTTTCGAGTTTCCAATAAAGCCCACCAAACAGAATGCGCATATAGACACCGGGGTGACTATTCGCAGCATTCAACAGATGCCAAGCAAGAAAAAAGATGCGCCGCCAAGGTTTGCGCACGGAATTTCCTTTCATGATATAGACCTTACCACCCAGGTGATGCTGTTAAATCTTGTTTATGAATCCATGAACAGGCTTAATTAGCGTTATTCCCCGATAATTTGAGCCGCTAAAGCGATTAACAGGCGGCTATTACTCAGGCAATCTTGTTTTTCTGCTGATAATTTAACGGTGGGAGCGGCTAAAGCCGCCCCCACATAGCCATCTCATTCGACATTATAAATTTGACTGAGCGCCGGGTTTGCCAGTCCTATTTTGTATCGGATCGATTAATATTGTATTGATTCGATACTATGGTTTAGAATCTCCCGCCCGCACTACAGATCATAGTGCGATTTAAGTGAAAAATGTTCAAGCAACGGTGTTGTATTAAGCGGCGCAGTTGATGTTGACGTTTACGGCTTACTCAAAAGTAAAAATTGACGTATACGTCTGCGCGAAACCCGCAAAGCTAACTTTACTGCGTCATATTACAGTCATACTTGATTGTAAAGGTTCTTTTGAACCGCAACACTTATCGGAATCGGCTGTTTTGCACCATAGGCGAGGTGGCCGTGTACTGAAAAACACTCTCTGAGCGGGCGTGAGGCCATATCGTTTTGTGGCATGTAAATTGCTGTTAACTCCCGTGTTAAGCGAGGATATTGCAACCAGTGTCATGAATGATGTATTTCACGTAAGTGGATTTGCTCAGATAACGATGTTTTTAGTTTCGCCAACGCCAAGACATGGATTGTATAGAGTGCAAAAATTCTACGATAAATTACCCTCTCAAATGCAATTTTACTCAATGCAGAATAGGCTTTTGCAGCTTTATTCTATGCACTGACTTTATTTATCAATGAGTTCATAGCTATAACTGTCATGCATTATTCCTCTTTAGTACTTATTTCCGTTCTTTTGTGTACCGCCTGCTCGGAGTCCGCAACAGAAAAACAAGCCGGCGAACCATCCTCAGCTGTTAATCAACAATCTGCTTCAAAAGCAGCTGGGCAAGACATCGGCAAGCCCAAAGCAATTTCGATACCCGAGGCTTCCCGTCCTTACATCACTGTAGCGGAAATCAGGCCGCAAAGCTTTGCCGCGACCGTGCAAGCCCCATCGCGCGTGGAGTTCCGCGCTAAAGCGCTGTCAACCGCGGGCGCGGTTGTTTCAGGCCGCGTCGGCAAAATCAACGTACAGGTGGGCGATACGGTTAAAGCAGGTACGCCATTGGCGGTGTTGGAAAGCTCGGAGGCTGCGCAAATGCGCTCCGATGTGTCACGCACCCGCGCGGAATTGCAGCGCTCGCAAGACAGGGCTAAACGCCAGGAGAATATGCTGAAAAGCGGCGTCGGTCTTGAGATTGAACGTAGCGAAGCCAATTTTCAACTGGAAGAGGACAAAGCGGATTATGAGCGTAGCTTGCAGGCGGCGCGGTTGCTGGGTGAGGGTACAGATCAAACGGTGGTGTTACGCGCACCGATAGAAGGTGTGGTGCTGCGAGTCGACACTTCAATCGGTACGGCAGTTCAGGCGGGAACCGTGCTGTTTGAATTGGGCGAACCCGGCGCACTGTGGATTGTGGCCGATATTTTCGAGAACGATTTGCCGCTGATAGAAAAGGGCGCCAAAGTCGAGCTGCACATTACAACCCTGCCAAAACCGGTCGCCGGACATGTTGCCGCGCTCAGCGCCGCTATGCAGGCGGATCTTAGACGGGGTGCCGTTTATATTGATCTTGACGATCATAACTTACCGATAAAGCCGGGCATGTATGCCAAATCGATGATAGAGGCGGCGGGACCCAAGCGCATTGTTTTGCCGACGACTGCGGTATTAATCAAGGACAAAAAGC
The DNA here is from genome assembly GCF_036440755.1 of Methylobacter sp. Wu8. NCBI lineage: Bacteria > Pseudomonadati > Pseudomonadota > Gammaproteobacteria > Methylococcales > Methylococcaceae > Methylobacter > Methylobacter sp. Wu8. Next base: position 105,301 of record NZ_JAZGVT010000072.1, read on the forward strand.
AATTTGTGGTTTATGTCGAAACACAAGACGGCTTATTCGAGCCGCGTAACGTAACGATTGGGCAAGCCCACGATGGTTTTGTCCCCGTACTGGAAGGTCTTGTTGGCGGCGAGCGAGTGGTTGTTTCCGGCGCCTTGCTGCTCGATTCCGAAGCTTCGATGCTGCTGTAGGAGATCTAAATGCTACGTGCGCTCATTGAGACCTGTGTACACAGGCGGCTGGCTGTCATCACGATTACGGTTATCCTCACGATTTTTGGCGTCCATGCTTTTATGGAAACGCCGATTGAGGCGTATCCCGATGTGACCAACACACAGGTCACCGTTATCAGTTTGATGCCCGGCTACGCGCCCGAGGAAGTCGAACGGCAGGTGACCGTTCCTTTAGAGCGTGTGCTGAACGGTACGCCGGACATGATTCAGATGCGCAGCCAAAGCTTGTTTGGCTTGTCATTAATCACCGTCACCTTTGAAGACCATATCGATAGTTTTCATTCGCGCACCGAGATTTCCCAGCGCATTTCCGGCGCGGAATTGCCGCCTGAGGTTACGCCTGTTCTAGCGTCCGACTACACGCCGCTCGGTGAAATTTATAAATTTATTGTCGTCAGCGATCGCCATACCTTGTTCGAGCGGCGCTCCGAACTGGAGTGGAGTATTTCGCGCACCCTGCGCCAGATTCCGGGTGTTGCTGATGTCTTGTCTTTTGGCGGCTACTATAAAGAAATTCATATTGAGATCGATCCCGCCCGAGTCGAATCGCTAGATCTTACGTTAGAAGAAGTTGCAACCGCGATTGAAAAATCCAACCGTAACGTTGGAGCCGGGTTTCTTCGTAACGGCGACCAAGAGATGGTCGTGCGCGGTGTCGGCAATTTAGTTTCGCCCGAGGACATCAAACAAATCGTGTTAAAAAACCGCGAAGGCACGCCGATTACGGTGGGCGATGTTGCGACATTAGTGCAGGCCTACACGCCAAGACGCGGTACGGTGGGGATGGATGACCGGAAAGAAGTCGTCGAAGGGATTGCGCTGCTGCGGCGCGGACAAAACCCTACGCGCGTTCTGGACGCCTTGCATGCCAAGGTAGAGGAATTAAATGCACGCATCCTGCCGGCAGGAATGCGCATTGTCCCGTTCCTGGATCGCTCGGACCTGGTCAGTAAAACGCTGCATACCGTGTTCGACAATCTGCTGCATGGTTTTTTTCTGGTCGTAGGGGTCGTTTGGCTGTTTTTGCGCAGCATTCGTGGGTCGTTGATTGTCGCAACGGTGATTCCGCTGTCGCTGCTGGTTGCTTTCTTGGGACTGTACCAATTAAACATGCCGGCCAATCTGATTTCCATGGGAGCGATTGATTTCGGCATTATCTTGGACGGCGCCGTGGTGCTAATGGAAAACGTCATTCATCAAGCCTCGCATCAAAAGCCACGGACGCGAAAGGAGATGCTGCGTCTGATCGGCAACGCCGCCTTCGATGTGTCCAAGCCCGCTTTTTTCGCGATGTTGATCATTATTGCCGCGTTAATACCGGTGTTTACGCTGGAGCGCGTTGAAGGACGGATTTTCCGCCCGCTGGCGATGACATACAGTTTTGCCTTGGCCGGTGGACTGGCCTTTGCGTTGTTTTTAATTCCGGCCCTTTGCGCGTCATTCATTCAGCCCAAACATGCGCTGATCGCAGAGCCGCGTTTTTTGGAAAAATTGCGCCGGGTTTATGCAAAGTTGCTTGATCATACATTACGCCGCCGGTTCCCTGCACTGATGGCCGCGGGTGTTTTGCTGATTGCCGGTATCGTGGCCGGCGCCAGACTGGGTACCGAATTCTTGCCGGAACTGGATGAAGGCGATATTCATGTGTTTGTCGAAATGCCCTCCAGCGTTTCTCTGGATAAAGGGCAAGAGATTCTGCTGGATGTACGCAAACGACTGTTGCAATATCCCGAAGTCAAAGGCGTTTTGAGCCAACAGGGCCGCTCCGAAGACGGCACGGACAATGAAGGCGTGAACATGAGCGAAACCTTCGTGCATCTTAAGCCGCGCGATGAATGGCGCGAAGGCCTGCATAAAAACCATCTGGTCGATGCGATGCGCGTGTCGCTGGAGCAAATACCGGGAGTGCGCTTTAACTTTTCACAACCGATTAAAGATAATGTCGAGGAAGCCGTCAGCGGCGTGCGCGGTAAAGTGGTGCTGAAAATTTACGGGCCTGACCTTGAAAAAATGCGGGAAACGCTGGAAGAAATAAAAACAGCATTAGCCAATGTGCCGGGAGTGATTGACCTGGATATTTACCGCGAATCGCAGGTGCCGCAGCTGCGCGTGAACCTGGACCGGTCGGCGCTGGCGCGTAACGGTTTAAATGTCGATACCGTGCAGGATACCGTCGAAATAGCGATGGCTGGACGCGTGGTGTCGCAATTGTGGCAGGGCGAACGGCCTGTGCCCGTTCGCTTGAGATTCCCGGAAAAGGATCGTAACGATCAGGAAAAGATCGGCGATTTAAGTATCGTTACGCCGGCCGAAACCCGCATTCCGTTACGCGATCTCGCCAACATGGAAATTGCACGCGGACGGACGTCTATTGAGCGAGAAGCCAACAGCCGTTACATGGCGATTAAATTCAATGTCGAAGGCCGCGATTTGGGATCGGTTGTTCATGAGGCGATTGCTTTGGTCGATGCCAAAGTGAAGATTCCCGAAGGGCATTTTATCGCCTGGGGCGGCGAGTTTGAAAATCAGCAACGGGCGATGGCGCGCCTAGGCATTGTCGTGCCGATTGCGATACTGATCGTTTTAGGCTTGCTGTACACGGCGCTGCAATCCGGGCGTAGCGCGGCGGCGATTCTGATTGCAACGCCGTTTGCGATGACCGGCGGGGTATTCGCGCTTTTTCTTACCGGCATCCCTTTATCGGTGAGCGCCGCTATCGGCTTTATCGCCTTGTTGGGACAAGTCTGTTTGATGGGGCTGTTGGTATTAAGCGCGACCGAGGAAATGCGCCGCAACAGCGTTGAATTATTTGAAGCCGTGCGCGAAGGCGCAACCCTGAGGTTGCGTGCGGTGCTGATGGCCTCGTTGCTGGCGTTGCTCGGCTTAATGCCGATGGCGTTGTCGACCGGCATCGGCAGCGAGACGCAGCGGCCCTTTGCCGTGGTGATTGTCGGCGGAATGCTGACCACCTTTTTTGTCGCCATGTTTGTATTGCCTGTCATTTACAGCCTGGTGACTTCGAGATATTTATTAACACCCGAACAAGAGGATGAACTCGCAGAGGATGCAAAACTATGAACCATGAGTCTTTGAAAATTAATCGTCGTAGTGCGCTGGCAATAGCAGGATTAATGACCTGGCTGATGATGCGGCAGAATGCTTTTGCCGCCGAACCCGAGCAGGCAAACGCTCTGCCTAAGGCCGTCACCATTCAACAGCTGTTGCAAATTGTCCGGGAAAAAAGTCCAAGGTATGCAGTAGCGCGCAGTCAAATTGAAGCGGCTGAAGCGGAGGTCGTCGCGGCCAGTGTGTTGCCTAATCCGAAAGTAAGCTACGGCCGCTACGACCAAGCCGGAGGGCGGGTGGGAACGCAGTTCGACGGCATGTCGCAGCAAAATGTTACGGTGGAGTTGCCGGTACTGTTGGCGGGACAGCGGGGCGCGCGTCAAGAAGCGGCCGAGCGTAAAGTTGATGTCAGCGAAACCGATGTTCAAGTCGAATACAACCAGCTGGTTCGCGATACCTGGGGTTTGTTTGTGCAACTGTTGGCAGGACAGCAACGGGTCGTCGTGCTGAAAGAAGCGCAACAGGAACTGGAACGCTTAAAAACCATTATCAGCGGCAAAGAAAGCGCCGGCACCGCCAGCCGTTACGATGTGTTGCGCATCACCCAAGAGATGCAAAACTTACAGGCGCGCCTGGAAAATGCGCAAACCGACATAGCCGGCACGGTTGGAAAAATCGGCGTTTTGCTGGGATTTGCCGATTGGCAATTGCAGGCGTCCGGCACCCTGGCGCCGATAGGCGCTCCTGCCGATGCGAATACCCTTTGGCAACAAGTTGAAAATAATAACCCAGCGCTTGAAAGTGCGCGCCGGGAAACCGTTGCCGCCGATGCCGGACTTGAACGCGCCCGGCGTGAACGATTTCCTGTTCCCTCTTTGTTTGCGGGCACCGCGTTTACCGACAATCCTTACGGCAACGCGATTTTTTCAGGAGTTTCAGTAGATTTGCCGCTGTTCGACCGCAATCAAGGCGGCATGGCGAAAGCCGCGGCGGAAAAGAATGCCGCGTTACTGAAGCACGATCTACTGCTGGCGTCAACAAAACAGGAGTTGGAGCGTAGTTTGGATGTGCTGGCGCGCCGCCGCGACACCCTCGTAAAGTTTGAGCATGATGTACTCCAGCCTTTACCGGCATTAAAGCAAATGGCTGAAGACGCTTACCGCTTGGGTAAATCCGGGCTGCTGGAATTGCTGGATTCCTCGCGTTCCCGAATCGAAATCAAGCTGAACCATTTGGATTTATTAACCGGTGAAATTGAAGCGGAACTGGATGCGATGATGGTTTCCGGCCTGCTGGTAGCCACCTTGGAGCAGCCGAAACATATACAGCAGCAAGATTAATAATATGATGCTAAAAGACAACATAAAGTTCAAAATATGCAGGCTACCAATGTAAGCGCTAAGCCGTCCGTAGTGAGCTTGTCGAACCATGAACGGCTTAACCGTCTTAAATTTATAGTCAATATTCGCAACAAAAACGCTTAAAAATAAATCCCGTTACCGATTATGCAGGAGGAAGAATAATGCAAGGAGCGCAAACCGAAAAAGTCCCACGCGAATACGGCCTGCCTTGGCCTGATTACGAACTGCTTGATGCGGGCGGCGGCAAGAAGCTCGAACGTTGGGGGAAAATCATCACCATCCGCCCAGAAATCCAGGCCGATTTCAAACCGGGCTGGCCTTACGCCCAATGGCTGGACATGGCGCATTGGGAATTTGAAGAGCAATCCTCAACTCAAGGCCGCTGGCTTAACATCAAACCCCATGCTCCCGAACAATGGCGTATTTCCTACGGAAACCTGAACTTCGGCCTGAAGCTGACCCAATTCAAGCATGTGGGCCTGTTTCCCGAGCAACAGGCAAACTGGCGCTTTATTAAGGAACGGGTCAGTGCCGGGCAAAAGGTATTAAACCTGTTCGCCTACACCGGCGCGGCCTCGCTGGTTGCCCGTGACGCCGGGGCGGAAGTCGTACATGTGGATTCGGTCAAACAGCTGATTACCTGGGCTAACGAAAACCAGGAACGCAGCCACCTTTCCGGTATCAAATGGGTGCATGAGGATGCGTTAAAATTCGCTCAGCGCGAATTGAAGCGGAGCAAACAATACGACGGCATCATCATGGACCCGCCCGCCTGGGGCTTGGGCGCAAAAGGCGAAAAATGGAAACTGGAAAACCACCTGTCCGGTTTGATAGAGACCGCGCATGGATTGATGAATCCGGGCGCGTTTTTAATCCTTAACACCTACTCGCCCAAAATAGAGCGGACCGACTTGGCGGCGTCCGCCGGGCAGTATTTTTCTGCAAAGCAACTGGAAATAAAACAGCTGTGGCTACCGACAAAGACCGGCAAGGAGCTGTATTGCGGGAATTTATTGCGGGCAATCAAGTAACATTAACCCCAATAAGTTCGCATGCTATCCCTTCTTCAGCGGGAGAAGGTTAGGTTGAGGGGGTAAATAACAACTTATTGGGATTGGTGTAAGGTTATTTTGACCGTGTTTATCTGATCATAAGGTGCAGATGGACTGTTTAATTAAAACCGGCACAGATTCTGTGCAATCAGCAAACAAACATTTATTAAAACAATAAATTAATCCTAAATTTGAGATCGGCATAAAAATCGGCAAAATTCAAAATAAACAGTATGCTTAGCCTTATAAAAACAATATCTTATAAGTGTAGAAGATCGGCATGCCATTACCCATAGAAATGACTTACCGAATCGAGCCTTGTCTGCTTGAAAATATTCCGATCAGAATGACTGATCTAATCGCTAATCTAACAACGTCATCAGAAAGAATTGCCGGGCGCTTACACCCGCGCACAGCTGCAAGTTTAGCTGAGCTGGTTCAGATCATGAACTGCTATTATTCCAACCTTATCGAAGGGCATAACACTAAGCCTAGGGATATTGAGCGGGCCTTGGCGGATGACCTGGAAAAAGACGAGTTGCGCCGTAATTTCCAAATCGAAGCACGAGCTCATGTCAGATTGCAACAAACGATTGACCGGCTCTATGCGGCAGGGAATATGCCTGAACCGACATCGACCGAATTCCTGCGCTGGCTGCACAAAGAGTTTTACCATGATGCGCCGGAATCCATGCTTTGGATAGACAACGGCGATCATGGCTTTCGAATGGAGCCGGGGGTGTTTCGTTCCCGGCCTGAACACAATGTCTCAGTAGAAAGACATATCCCGCCTGACAGCGAGCGTGTTGTCGAGTTTATGCGTTACTTCGAGCAACGCTATCGTTTGGCATCGATGGGCAAGGGTGAACGGATTATCGCGATGGCCGCCTCGCATCATCGACTGGCCTATATTCATCCATTCCCGGACGGAAACGGTCGCGTCAGTCGCTTGATGAGTCATGCAATGGGGTTGAGCGCCGGAATCGGCGCATCAGGGCTTTGGTCGGTGTCACGCGGCCTCGCTCGCGGCCTGGAAAGCCGACAAGATTACAAGAGTAAGATGGATTATGCCGATACCCCAAGGCAAGTCGACTTGGATGGTCGTGGCAACTTATCCCAAAAGGTATTGATCGAGTTCATACACTGGTTTTTAGAAGTGTGTCTGGATCAGGTGGGCTTCATGACCGGACTATTCGAATTCGACCGCTTAGCCGAGCGCCTCAAAGCCTACGTGGAAAGCCGGGCGTTAAAAGCGGAGGCCTTTTATATTTTGGAAAGGGTGCTGATGCAGGGCGAGATGTCTCGCGGTGAAGCCGAACGCATCACCGGCTTGAAAGAGCGTAGTGCGCGGATGGTGCTTTCAAGTTTAATCAATGACGGAATCTTAACGTCGGAAACACCTAAAGGCCCGGTATCGCTGCATTTTGGGAGCGAGTCTGTTGAGTTTTTGTTTCCGAGGTTATTTGCGGAAAATTAGGTTTTGGGTATTAATAATGTGTTGGATTTACAGCGTTTTCATATTACGTTAGTTACGTTGTTGGTGCATCTCGCCTTTGCTATCCTCAAATCAGGTAAGCCATTTGACCCACATTTTTTACTTGCATAAGGGGCGGCGAGACGGTATCTACAGGACTGAAAGCTAATAGTATCCCCAACACACTATAAGGAGCTTCCCTGAGCATTCATAATAGTACAGCCTCATTTACGATGTTAGAATCGTTAGATATTGAGCTGTCACCTCACTGCAGCCGCTGTGTTTATTATTCAGAATTCCCTTTAATTACTAGAACCCAATAGAAAATGGACATCAAACACAATTTAAAAATCAGCAAGCCGGTCTCGGTATGGAATAAGCCGCTTAAAATTGAACCGAAAAAGTTTTTGCTTAATTTGGCAAAAGCTCTAGCTAAGGGAGCTCAAGGAGAATTAGAAAATGCGACGGAAACGTTGGCTGATGCTTTTGTTGATATAGCACCTGAAGATAGAGCCGGTCAATTGGCTTGGCTGTTGATTTATCGTGCATTTACATCAGCTTTAATGGAGTTGCTAAACGATAGTCAGGATTTGTTTCAACATAATGATCAAGAAGATTCAACGCTTGAAACGTTGACCGACATTCTCAGCGACCATCTGAATAATCTGGAAGTCACCATAGACTCCGAATTTTTCCGCAAGCCGCAAGAGTTGCCGTTATTAAGCGAATTCGGCAAAGCCATGCAGCACTGGTTAGTTGGTTTGGGATTATCGGAGCCTCAGGCTAAGGCTTTAGTTCAGCGTTTACCGGATAAATTTGCATTGGCTTTACACGGTGAATGGCTGAACGAGCCGGAACATTACTCGGCTATTACCGCAGCAATCGTTACACCTTTTACCCAAGCCGCGGAACAACAGCACCAGTGGATGCATTACGGTGCGTGGCTACATGAACAGGTCAACCAACGCATGTTTGCGGAAGCATTTAGCTTGCAAAATGTTTACGTACCCTTGCGGGCTTATTACGAAGAAAAACCCAAAGAGGCCAAGGGCCGTTCCATTGAAATAGAGAAATCTGAAACTACGCGTCACGTAGTCGATTTACAAACCGAACTGGCTCATTGGGTACAGAATTTCAAGGCCGAGGATGCCGTGCGCTTGATCAGTGGAGGTCCTGGTTGTGGTAAATCCTCGTTCAGCAAAATGTTTGCTATTCATGTCGCCGAGCAGACGGGCGTAAAAGTATTGTTCATTCCGCTGCATTTATTCGACCTAACCGCTGATTTAGTTGATGCGGTAGGACGCTTCGTTAACCAAAGCCGTTATTTAGTTGGCAATCCGTTGGATGCTAAAGAAGGTGAAAATCGGCTATTGGTAATCTTCGATGGTTTAGACGAGTTGTCTATGCAGGGCAAGGCTGCTGCGCAGGTAGCGCAAGAATTTATCGATGAGGTTTTACGCAAGCTCGATCATTTTGCCGCGCAAAAATTGCAGCGCCAAGTATTGATTAGTGGGAGGGATTTAGTAGTACAGGCCAATGCAAATAAATTCCGTCAGCCTAAACAAATATTGCATGTACTACCGTATTTTGTTCCAGAAAAAGAACGCGAGCATTATCAAGATATACAGAATTTGCTGGACGAAGACCAACGCCAAATTTGGTGGAAAAACTACGGAGCAGTCAGCGGCAAAAACTATCAATTCATGCCGGAGAATTTATCAGGGGACAATTTGACGGAAATCACCTGTTGGCCGCTGCTCAATTATTTGGTGGCCTTAAGTTACGAACGTCAACAACTGGATTTTAACTCCGACACCAGCCTAAATTTGGTTTACCAGGATTTATTGGAGGCGGTGTATGAACGGCAATATGAAGGCTGTAATCGCCGTCACCAAGGCACTGGTAATCTAAATTTTGCTAATTTTTGCCGAATCTTGGAAGAAATTGCGCTCGCCATCTGGCACGGCGACGGACGCACGACGACAGTTGACTATATACAGACCAGATGCAAGCAAAGCAGCTTACAGCGCTACCTGGAGGAATTTCAGGAAGGGGCTGAAAGAGGTGTAACCCGACTGTTAACGGCATTTTATTTCCGGCAAAGCGGTGAAATAAAAGGCGAAAGAACGTTTGAATTTACCCACAAGAGCTTTGGCGAGTATTTGACAGCCTGCCGTATCGTCAGAATGCTGGAGAAAGTTTGTCAGCAAATACAACGTCATGATAATGACCCGGACGACGGATGGGATGAACGCCAAGCATTAGTGCATTGGGCCGAAATCTGTGGTCCCACTGAAGTTAATTATTACCTTATGCCTTTTATAAATCATCAGGTCGCGTTGTCTCACGAAGCTCAAATTCTGCAATGGCAAGAAATTCTGGCTCGTTTGATCAGATCGGTGTTTGATCATGGCATGCCGATGGAAAAATTGGGTTTAAACAATTTTCAGGAAATGCTTAGGCAATCATGTAATGCAGAGGAAGCGTTATTAATATTGCATGCAGCTTGTGCAGGACAAACTAGGGAAATAATCAGTTTAGATTTACCGGACGTAGATGCTTTTGGTTCTTGGTTATATCATCTTCGAAGCCAAGGTCATTATTTAATGTTAGAGTCATTGGCTTTTCTCGACTTGCAATATATTGATTTATTTGGACAGTTTCTTTATGAGGCCGACTTTGAAGGAGCTAATTTGTCATATGCTAATCTTTATAGTGCCTACCTTGACGATTCATTTCTTGATGGAGCATGTTTGGCGGAAGCCGATTTATCTAGCGCAAACCTTACTGGTGCGTTTCTAAGATATGTCAATCTTGAAGGAGCAAGTCTAATAAATGCAGACTTTAGAGGTGCAAATCTTGAAGGAGCAATTTTTACCGGTGCAGACATTTCGGGAGCAAACTTTGAAGGGGCAAATTTAGAAAATACGAATCTTTTTGAGGCACTGAATATCGAATTAGCTAACCTCAAAAACACAACCTACGACACTAACAATGCATCTCATTAGTCATCAATTGCTTGATCAATTCCGTGTTGGGTTTTTTGTTCCAACTTCTGATTTATTGAGAATTGATTTTTAGATCTTAAAAACTCTACAACATGCAACACTTCTAAAGTCAAATGTTCTGTAAAGTCTTGGATCTCTTGATAAATATTTTCAGCTGTATTCATGCATTAACATCGTAGATTGACGGCTAATTTCAATTCAAAGCTAGCTTTGAACTCCGGTAGCGGTGTTTTTAAATTACAGATTTAGCCTGTAGATCAGCATGGTATGAAGACCTAACCATCGGCGCGCTGGCGACTTGTTTGAACCCCAAGGCTTTGGCAACTGCGCCGTATTCATCGAATTGTTCCGGCGTAATATAACTTTGCACCGGCAAATGGGCTTTGCTGGGTTGCAGGTATTGGCCGATGGTCAGCATTGAGCAGCCGTGGGCTAATAAGTCTTTCATGACTTGATGCACTTCGTGCGGCTGTTCGCCTACGCCGAGCATCAGGCCGGATTTGGTGGGTACTTGCGGCTGGGCTTGGTGGAATTGGTGCAGTAAGTCTAGCGAGCCTTGGTAGTCGGAACCGGGGCGCACTTGTTTGTATAGCCGGGGGACGGTTTCCAGGTTGTGGTTGAATACGTCGCAGGGTTGTTCGGCTAATAGGGCTACGGCTTTTTCGATGCGTCCGCGAAAGTCGGGTACCAGGATTTCTATTTTGGTCGCGGGTGTGTGCAGGCGGATTTTTTCGATGCAGTCGGCAAAATGTCCGGCGCCGCCGTCTCTTAAATCGTCGCGGTCTACCGAGGTGATGACGACGTATTTCAAGGCCATGGCTTGTATCGCATCGGCCAGGTGCTGGGGTTCGTCTTTGTCCAGCGCCAGCGGTTTGCCGTGTGCGACATCGCAAAAAGGGCAGCGGCGGGTGCATAGGTCGCCCATGATCATGAAGGTGGCGGTGCCGTGCTGGAAACATTCGCCCAGGTTCGGGCAGGCGGCCTCTTCGCAAACGGTATGCAGGTTGTTTTCGCGCAGCAGCTGCTTGATACGGGTGACTTCGTCGCTGGCCGATATTTTGATGCGTATCCATTCCGGTTTGCGCAACGTGGTTTCGGCAGGCTCCACCTTGATCGGGATTTTTGCCAGTTTTTCGGTGCTGCGCTGGTGGGAGTCGGGTGTGGATCGGGAGGGCGCTTGATAAGTCATTTTGCTAATGCCGTGAGATTTTGTGTTTACAGATCAAAACTCGGTTTTTTAAAACTCCTCTCCCTAACCCTCTCCAACAGGAGAGGGGATAAAGGCGCCGAATTTTGCAGAGCGGTAATTATAGCCTGGGTAACAAGGGTGGCGAGTTCAGCGTTGCTGACGGTTACGCCCAGGTCGGCCAGTTGGGTCACTTCAAGGCCCGAATAGCCGCAGGTGTTGATATGATCGAAAGGATGCAAATCCATCCGGTTGTTGATGCTCAGGCCGTGATAGCTGCAATTTCTTTTGATGCGCAGGCCGATGGAACCGATTTTCTTGTCGTTGACATAAACGCCGGGGGCGTCGGCTCGGGCGACCGCGATAATGCCGTATTGCGCCAAGGCGGAGATCATGGCTTGTTCCAGCGTTGTGACCAGCGAGCGGACGCCGAGATTCAGCCGTTTAATATCGATCAGGGTGTAAATAACCAGCTGGCCGGGGCCGTGATAGGTGACCTGTCCGCCCCGGTCGGAATTGATGACCGGGATGTCGCCGGTATCCAGCAGATGTTCAGGCTTGCCGTTTAGGCCCAGTGTATAAACGGGCGGGTGTTCGGTGATCCAGATTTCATCGGGGGTTTCGGCGTCGCGATTTTGGGTGAACCGCTGCATGTCTCGCCAGACGGATTCATAATCCTGCAAGCTTAAGTTGCGTATCGTTACCATTAAGATGACTTATGTTTGTGCAGAGTTGGTAACTTCTCAAGTAGGAGCTTGTGAAAGCCGTTCACTCATTTTGCCGCTCATTCTAAAATTCCGCTCACCCTTCGACAGGCTCAGGGCGAACGGGATTTTAGAATGAGCAGCTGTTTTTTAACCTTAACTATCAAAAAGACACGAAGAAATAACTTCGTGTCTTTTGTGTCTTCATGGTGATCTATCAATAAAAGCGTTGCAGATGTTGTGCGGCTCCGTTTATATCCTACAACGCCATCAAAACATGCGGATGATCGGTCAAATCCTGGTAAATAGCATCCAGTTGTTGCTTGCTGGTTGCTTCTACAATAACGGTTACGGCCATGTAATTGCCGTCTTTGCTGGGCCGTGTGCTTACCGCGCCTTCGTTAATGTCGACAACATGGCGGCGCACGATTTCAACAACCAGCAGGTCGAGCTCGATATTGGTTTTGCCCATTGCCTTGATCGGAAACTGGCAGGGAAATTCTAAAAGGGTTTCTTCACTCATTGGGACCGTTTGTAAGCCTGGAATAATTGATTCATTGCTTCCCATATGGGGCCGGGTTTGCCGTTTGCAATGGGTTCATTATCAAGTTGCACAACCGGTACGATTTCCCGTGTCGAGCTGGTTAGCCAGATTTCGCTGGCTGTTTGCAAGGCATCCAATGAAATGATCTCTTCGCTGTAGGGGATGCTGTTTTGCCGGGCAATGTCCAGAATGACATTGCGGGTAATGCCGGGCAATATTTCGGTGCCTTGCGGCGGTGTAATCAAGATGCCGTCGATGACGGCAAATATATTACTGGCGGCGCCCTCGGTCACATAACCGTCTTTGACCAGGACGGCTTCGGCGCAACCTTTTTCTACGGCTTGTTGCCTGAGCAAGATATTGGCCAGCAGCGTGGTGGCTTTAACATTGCACAGTTCCCAGCGGCTGTCGTCGATGCTGATGGCTTTGACACCGGATTCCAAATTTGCCAAAGGCACGATGTCTGAGCACATCGCGAATACGGTCGGAGTGACTTTTTCCGGGAAAGCGTGATCCCTTTTGTCGGAGACGCCACGGGTGATTTGCAGGTAAACGGATTGATCCCGGCCTGCATCCAGCAAAGGCGTCAGAATCTCCAGCCATTGCGCCCGTTCATGCGGGTTAACCAAGCGAATGGAGGACAGGCTGTTTTCCAGCCGCTCCATATGGTCTTCAAAGTGGAACAATTTGCCCGAGTAAGCCGGGATAACCTCATAGATCCCGTCGCCGAACAGGAAGCCGCGATCCAGAACCGATACTTTGGCTTCGGTTAGAGGCAAGTACTGACCGTTTAAATAGACGGTCTTATTGTCCATCGGATTTCTCCAGCAGCATCATTGCGCTGTCATAGATGCGCTGAAGAATGTTGCCTTGTTCGACCGCTTTCAGGGCGATCAAGTCTTTGTTGGCGACAACTTCATCTTTAAGGGTGACGTTGACGGTGCCCAGTTTTGTACCTTCCTTAACGGGGGCGGTAATTTTTTTGTCGATGTTAATGACGGCTTTAAGGTCGTTGTAATGGCGACGGGGAATAGAAACATAAAGATCTTCGGCCAAGCCAAGTTGCACATTTTTAGTGTCGCCCTTCCAGATTCTCGCCTCGGCCAGGGAGGTTTTTCCTGAATACAGTTTATGCGCTTCAAAAAAGCGAAAGCCGTAGTTGAGCAGGTTCTGGTTTTCGTTGGCTCTGGCGTTAGGGCTGCTTGCGCCCATCACGACGGAAATCAGGCGCATGTTGTTTCTTAACGCGGAGGCGACCAGGCAATAGCCCGCTGCATCGGTAAATCCGGTTTTAACGCCGTCCACGGTTTCATCGCGCGACAGCAACTGGTTGCGGTTGTGCTGAACGATGTTGTTGAAAGTGAATTCTTTTTGTGAAAACCAGCGGTAATAGTCGGGAAATTCTTTGATTAAAGCCCGGGTCAGTATGGCCAGATCGCGTGCGGTGGTGTAATGGTTGTCGATCGGCAGCCCGTTGCTATCCTGGAAGTGGCTGTTTTTCATGCCCAGACGTTCGGCATGTTGATTCATCATGTCGGCAAAAGTGCTTTCGTCGCCGGCGATATGTTCGGCCAAAGCAACGCTGGCGTCGTTGCCGGATTGAATGATGACGCCTTTTAACAAGTCTTCAACCTTAACCTGATTGCCGACTTCGACAAACATGCGCGAGCCGGGCGTTTCCCAAGCTTTTTGGCTGATGGTGACCAGATCGTCTAAATGCAAGTGGCCGTTGCTGATTTCCCGAAACACCACATAAACAGACATGATTTTGGTCAGACTGGCGGGGGCGAGCTTAACGTCGGCGTTGTTTTCCGCCAGCACTTTGCCGGAATCGTAGTTCATTAAGATGTAGGCGCTGGCAGCAATAGTCGGTGCTGCCGGGGTGCTGAGTTCGGCGTCTTCTGCGTTTGCCGCGTTTGCGGCAATTAATAAACTAAAAAATAAAAAAACGGGGAATTTTTTAAAAGGGATCATTGCTCTCTAAACGGTAGACTCAGTAAAACATGAGTTTATTGTATCATGGAGATTTGCTTTTGATCGGTTTCACTAACAAATTGAGTCGCGGTTATGCCCAGCTTTGCCAGTTGTATATTCAGCTTGTGGGCGTTTTCCGGTGATTTAATGGGGCCCATTTGAACCTTGTACAGAGTGGAGCCTTTGTGCGTTGACGGTAGTATTTCCGGCTGTGGCAAATGATGAGCGACAATCTTGTTTTTCAGGTTCATGGCCTTCTTTTTGTTGCCGAATGTACCTACTTGAAGATAGACGTTTTTCTCTTGCGTTTTTGCAGTGTTTTGCATTTGCGCTAAAGCCTGTTCAGGCGCTATCGCCTTGATTTCAACAGCCGCTGATCCGGCCTGGTGCAAATCGAGTTTTTTGGCGGCCGCGTATGACAGGTCCATCAAGCGGTTGCCTTGAAAGGGGCCTCGGTCATTGATGCGGACAATAACGCTGCGCTGATTTTCCAGATTGGTGACGCGCGCGTAAGATGAAATCGGCAGGGTTTTGTGCGCGGCCGTCATCGCGTACATGTCGTATATTTCGCCGGATGCGGTTTTTTTGCCGTGAAACTTGGGGCCGTACCATGAAGCTATGCCTTGTTTCAGGTAGCGGGTAAGGCGGGGTAATAGATTTTCCTCGTCGGCGTTCGCAGTATCGGCGTTGCTGTGGGGCGCTTTTGATGAGTGGGGGCTTAATGTTTGGCTTGAGAGGTCGTTAGTTTTCATTTGTTGGCTGCTGCAACTGCATAAAACAAACATTAAAAGTAACGGGATGATCTTATTCATGGGAATGAGCCTTTTTTATTTAAAATAGATAGGCTTAACTGATAAACGGCCATGGCGTATAAAGGACTGTGGTTGTAGCGGGTAATGACATAAAAATTGTCTAGTGCCGCCCAGAGTTCTTTGCCTTGTTCTTGCTGTTCAAAGCTAAGCAGTTTCACTTTACTGTCTAAAGGTAATTGCCTCGAAATAATTAAGTTGAGCGATTCTAACTCGGCAACCCTTAAATCAGGCTTAAGGTCATTATTGAGATCTGGTTCATAGTTTTTATACTTGGCTGTAACCGGAACGGCGATAGTTTGTCCTTTTTGCCAGTGATGTTTGGCGAAATAATTGGCGACGCTGGCTATGACATCGTTATTGTTGCGCCAGATGTCGCGGCGGTTGTCATTATCGAAATCGACGGCATAGTTTCTGAAGCTGCTGGGCATAAATTGCGGCATACCCATGGCGCCGGCGTATGAGCCTAGTGGATCGGCGGGATTGATGTGTTCATCGCGGCACAGCAGCAGGAAGTTTTCCAGTTCGCTAAGAAAGAATTTACTGCGCGGCGGATAGGCAAAGGCCAGGGTAGACAATGCATCGATGACGCGGTGGTTGCCGGTGTTTTTCCCAAATAGTGTTTCAACGCCGATAATGGCGACAATAATCTCGGGCGGGATGCCGTATTGTTGTTCGGCGGCGGCCAGGGCAGGCGCATTGTCTTTCCAGAATTGCACGCCGGCGTCGATACGGGCTTCGGTCAGGAATATTTTGCGATATTTATACCAGGGCAAGCTTTCCGACGGAGAGGCGATTCTTTTGAGTATGTCCTGTTTGATCTCGACCGTTTCGAACAAATCCTCAAGTTCGGATTCGTCAAACTGGTGCTTGGCAGACATTTGTTCGATAAAGCTATGGACCGATTCGGTGTCTTTTATGTTGCCGGTGCAGGAGATGAGGAAAAGGCAAAAGGCGAAGGGCGAAAGGCGAAGAGCGCAAGGGATGCTTCTGAGCCGGGATATAAGGTTGTATTTGAGCATCTTTTTAGCCTTGTGTTAGAGCTTGTTTGAGATTTATAAGTGAGGCGGAAATTTTAAGGTATCAATCGAAGATTTAAAGGTCCACAATTTTTAGCCTTTAGCCTTTAGCCTTTAGCCTTTAGCCTTTAGCCTTTAGCCTTTAGCCTTTAGCCTCACGAGTGCGGCAGGAATTTTTTATGCGTATGAATCGACATAAGAATGCCGAATCCGGCCAGCAAGGTTACGATCGAGGTGCCGCCGTAACTGATTAATGGCAATGGAACGCCGACAACAGGAAGTACGCCGATGACCATGCCGATGTTAACAAAAACATAAACAAAAAAGGTGAAGGCCAAGCTGCCCGCCAATAAACGGCTGTAAGTATCCTGGGCTTGCGAGGCGATATACAGGCAGCGGCTGATGATAAGCAGGTACAAGGTCAGCAGACTTACGCAGCCGAACAGTCCGAATTCTTCGGCAAAGACTGCGAAAATAAAGTCGGTGGAGCTTTCCGGTAAAAAGTCCAGTTCCGACTGGGTGCTGCCCAGCCAGCCTTTGCCGTAGATGCCGCCGGAGCCGATTGCGATTTTCGATTGGATAATATGATAGCCCCTGCCTAGAGGATCGGCTTCAGGATTCAAGAAGGTGAGCACCCGGTCGCGTTGATAGGGACGCATAAAATGCCAGAGTATCGGTGTCAGTCCCGCCAGTATGGTGCAGATTGCCAGCATGAACCGCCAGGACAGGCCGGCAAAAAACAGTACCGCAGCGCCGGAGCTGGCGACCAGTAATGCGGTGCCCAGATCAGGTTGTTTGGCGATCAACAAGGTTGGAATAATGATCAGTATGCCGGCGATCAGCAATTGCTTTGGTTTTGGCGGCAAAGCGTGTTCGGCCAAATACCAAGCGATCATCATCGGTGTGGTGATTTTGATCATTTCCGATGGCTGGAAGCGAAAAACGCCAAGGTCCAGCCAGCGTTGCGCGCCTTTACCGAATTGCCCCAGAATCAGCACCGCAATCAACAATAAGATGCCAAAGCTAAACAGCAGCGCTGAATAGCGCTTAAATTGGTAAGGATCGACATGAGCCAGCGCCGTCATTAAAAGGAAAGCCAGTCCGACGCGCGCCGCCTGGCGCATCAGTACATCCATATCCTGGCTGCCCGCGCTGTAAAGGATCACAAAGCTCAGCAGCGAGATCAGCAACAAGCCGATAAATAAAGGAATATCGATATGCAGTTTTCTGAGGACATTGCCGATCAGTGACGGCGGGTGAAATTGTTCGCTACGGGTTTCAGTTTTCATTGTTGCCCTCTAAATATTGCTTGATAACCTGCCCCGCCATGGGCGCTGCGACAGAGCCGCCGTGACCGCCGTTCTCAACGACGACCGCAACTGCAATTTTGGGATCGTCAGCCGGGGCGAAAGAAATAAATAAGGCGTGGTCGCGTAATTTGAAGTCGATGTCGTTTTCGTTGTATTTTGCATCCTGCTTAATGTTGAAAACCTGCGCCGTTCCTGTTTTTCCGGCTATTTGATAGCTGATGTTTTTGCCGATGCTTTTTGCTGTGCCGTGTGCGTCGTGAATAACATTGACCATAGCTGCGGTAATCGTATTGATATTTTCAGGGTTCAGTTCAAGGTTTTCTATAACCGGGGCGGTGGCGTCGGGATCCGGGGTATGCCTGACCAGAAAAGGGCTTACAACCTTGCCTTTATTCGCCAATGTCGCAGTGGCCCTCGCCAGCTGTATCGGTGTAACTTGAAGAAATCCCTGGCCTATCCCGGTGATCAGTGTTTCTCCCGGATACCAGGACTGATTGCGTTGATTGCGTTTCCACTCGCGTGACGGCAATAACCCTTGCTTCTCGCCGACCAGATCAATGCCGGATTTTTCACCAAAACCAAAGTGCTGTAAAAAACTGTGCATACGGTCTATGCCCAGCGTGGACGCCAGGCTGTAAAAATACACGTCGCAGGATTGGGTGATCGCTTCGGACATATTAACCGAGCCATGCCCGCCTTTTTTCCAATCCCGATAATGATGGCTGACATTGGGCAGCTGATAATAGCCGGGACAGAAAATCTTGTGTTCGGGGCTTATCGCATTGTATTCAAGTCCCGCCAGCGCAACAAACGGCTTGGCGGTTGATCCCGGCGGATACAAGCCACGCAATGCGCGGTTATAGAGCGGCTGATTTTCGGAGGATTGCAGAGCTTGGTACGCGTCATTGGCGATGCCGATAACAAACGGGTTGGGGTCGAAGCCGGGACGGCTTGCGAAGACTAACACGCCGCCGGTTTTAACCTCAATGGCGACTATCGCGCCGTTGTAGTCGCCTAGGGCGTCATAAGCGGTTTTCTGCAAATCTATATCCAGCGTCAGATATAGATTTTCGCCCGGTACCGGCGGGACCGAGTTCACCGTGTTGATCGCGCGCGCCTGTACATTGGTTTCTATTTCCGCATAGCCGGTCTTGCCGTGCAGTTCTGTCTCATAAGTGCTTTCTATGCCTATCTTGCCGACATGAGTCGACCCCCGATATTCCGCGACGGGCAGGGATTTCATTTCCGTCTCGTTGATGCGGGCCACGTAACCGACAACATGGGAGGCTAATTCGGCGTAGGGGTAATGCCGGACCAGGCGCGTTTGAATGTCGACGCCGGGGAAATAAGGCCGGACTACGGCAAATTTGGCGATTTCCTCATCGGTCATACTTATTAATAAAGGCGTACTGACGAAGCGTTTTTGCCGTTTGCGTTGTTTCTGGTATTGGTCGATTTTTTCGTCTGAGATATTAAGCAGTTTTTGTAAACGCTGCAGCGTGTCATCAAGATCCTTGATTTGCTCCGGGATCAGCTCCAGGCTGAAAGACTGGGTGTTGTCGGCCAGGACTTTGCCGTGCCGGTCATAAATAATGCCCCGCGTCGGTACCAGCGGTTCGATCTTGATACTGTTGTCTTTTGCCAGTGTTGCGTAATGTTCGTGTCCGACAATTTGCAGATAAACCAGACGGACAATCAAGCCGGATGTTAACAGCAGCATGACAACAAAGGCTGCAATAATGCGGTTGAGAAATAGACGGCTCTCTTCCAGCTTATTTTTAATCGTATAGATACGAGACATGGCGACTACAGGGGGGGTTATTTAGTGCGTCGTGACAAGCGGACGCGACGTAGTGCGGTATAGAGCAGTGGCCAGCAGAATGTGCCGGTAAAAACAGGCAGCCAGAAAGAAGCATGCAGTTGAGTGGGATGCTGAATATTCTTTAGCCAAAACAGCAGTATTTGGGAAAACAGCAGGCAAGAGAAAATAAACAGACTCTGCTGGGGCAAGGGAAATTGGCGCAAACGTTTGTGCATTATCAGGCACAAATAAATGATCAACGAATAGGCCAGTGCGTATTGGCCGAATACTCTTCCGGTCAACACATCGGTCAGTAATCCGATGATCCAGGCATGAAAGATACCGACGCGCTCCGGTACGGCAATTGCCCAGTAGATAAGCGCCAGCAGCACCCAGTCAGGATTGATGCCGGACAGGAAGCCGGGCCAAGGTGTAATTCTTAGGCACATCGCCATGACAATCGTCAGGAAAATGCGGCCAAAACCTGCGTAGCTATTCATCATTGTCTGTATCTGCCTGTTCCGCTACGGGCGTTTTATGTGTCAATCCGCTCCCGGCGGATTTGTCGTCACGGTTTATTCCAGCTGGCGTGTTCCGCGCCGATCTACTTGCGGCGGGTAGGGCGTTACCGACTGTTCCGGTCCCAGCGGGTTGGTCATGGGGGGGAGATTCGGTGGGCTTTTCGCTCAATGGTGTGGTCAGCGAAACCGGGGACGAGTCGCTCCAGACGATCAGCAACTCCCTGTTCCGGTCCAGCATGGCTTTGGGAGTGGCGGTAATGTTGACGAAAGGTTTGTTAGACATCGGAGTAAAATCATCGACAACAGCAACCGGATAACCTGACGGAAAAGTGCCGCCTAAACCCGATGTGATCAGTAAGTCGCCGGGGCGAATATCCGCATTATTCGGCAGGAAGGGCAAATTAAGGCGGTTCAGTTGGCCGCTGCCTACCGCAATGGTCAGCAGGCCGTTACGATTGACCTGTACCGGTATGGCATGGTTCGGGTCGGTAATTAACATGATTTCGGAGCTGAACGGTAATGCGCGAAAAACCTGGCCGACAACGCCGTTCGCATCGAGCACCGGCTGTTGCGGGTGAACGCCGAAACGAGTGCCTTTGTTGACGACGACTATATTTTCGTAAGGCGCCGTATTGATCGACAGTAATTCTGCGATCAGCAGCTGTTCGCCGAGTTTAAACGAGTTTTCCAATAATGCACGCAGACGAATGTTTTCTTTTTCCAACGACTCAAATTTAAGCAAGCGGGTTTTATCGATGAATTGTTCGTCGCGTAATTGGGCGTTTTCTTTTTTTAGAGTTGAGTATGAACGGACAGATTCGGTAGTTTGCTCGATCAGAACTGTCGGCAAATCGACCAGATATTTTAACGGGTCGACAAGAACGGATAACGTGGCTCGAAGCGAGTCCAATCGATGGCTACGGTGCTCAGTGATCAGTAAAGCGACTGAAGCAATTATTGCCACAAGCAGGCGGGTGTTGATGGAAGGACCGGTAGCAAATAAAAGTTTTATAGCGGGATGCCTCTTTATGTAGGTTGGATTAAGCGCGTTTCTTTGCGCCGCAACCCAGCGGGTACGGCGTTGGTTTGCGGGTTACACTACGCCCGGCAATTGCCTATGCATTGCTCTGCCGCCTGCATAAGCCACAGGGATGTGATTATGCAGGCATTGCAGGAGCGAATATCCGCGTAACCCGACAAACTGCACGCTGTCCAAATAAACGATTTAAAGGATGATTACGCTTGATTACTCCAGAGAAAAAGTCGAAACCCCTTTTTTATCCAGCATTTCCAGAACCATGCCGCCGCCTCTGGCGACACAGGTTAGCGGGTCTTCCGCTATGTAAACGGGCAGACCCGTTTCTTCGGCGATGAGCCGATCTATATCTTTCAATAATGCACCGCCGCCGGTCAAGAATATGCCGCGGGTTGCTACGTCCGAACCGAGTTCAGGCGGAGTTTGCTCCAAGGCTAATTTTACCGCGCCGACTATGCCTGATAGCGGTTCCTGCAAAGCTTCAAGGATTTCATTGCTGTTCAGGGAAAAGCTGCGCGGCACACCTTCCGCCAGATTGCGGCCTTTCACTTCGATTTCCCTGACTTCACTGCCGGGGTAAGCCGTGCCGATTTCTTGTTTGATTCTCTCCGCGGTGGCCTCGCCGATTAAGGTGCCGTAGTTTCTGCGGACATAATTGATGATGGCTTCATCAAAACGGTCGCCGCCGATACGGACGGACGAGGAATAAACGATGCCGTTAATTGAGATAACCGCCACTTCAGAAGTGCCGCCGCCAATGTCCAACACCATAGAGCCGCAGGCTTCTTCGACCGGCAAGCCTGCGCCGATAGCCGCAGACATGGGTTCTTCAATCAGATAAACTTCGCGCGCCCCGGCCATTGCCGCAGATTCGCGAATGGCGCGGCGTTCAACTTGCGTTGAACCGCAAGGAACGCAGATTAAAATGCGCGGACTGGGGCGCAGCATTTTGCTTTGATGGACTTTTTCGATAAAAAACCGCAGCATCCGTTCGGTAACCGCAAAATCGGCGATGACGCCGTCCTTTAACGGACGGATTGCAGTAATATTGCCCGGTGTGCGGCCCAACATCAGTTTTGCATCAAGACCGACAGCGGCAATTGTTTTAGCGCCGCGGATTCTGTCTTCTTTGATGGCGACAACCGAGGGTTCATTAAGCACAATTCCCTGTCCGGGAATGTAGATCAATGTATTGGCGGTTCCTAAGTCAATAGCGAGATCGTTGGAGAAAAGGCCGCGAATTCTTTTGAACATTTTTACCTGTATCCTTATGGGGAATAATTGTATGTTACTTTATCAATCAAGCGAGTATTTGAGCAAGATATAACGTATTATAAACATAATAGTAATAGAGTCTCTGAAAATTTTTATTGGGAGTTAATTGTGTCTTTAACGGCGGATGATGTGAAGAAAATAGCGCATTTGGCGCGTCTGGGGATCGAGGAACAAGATGTTGCCTCGTATGCAAAGGATTTATCGGGAATGCTGGATTTGATGACGCGGATGAGCGATCTTGATATCGATGGCGTCGAGCCTATGGCCCACCCGATGGACCAGCCGCAACGCTTGCGAGCCGATCTGGTAACCGAACAGGACAATCGCGAACAATTCCAGGCTATCGCGCCGCAAGTAGAAGCGGGACTTTATCTAGTACCCAAAGTGATTGAGTAAAAGGGAAGAGTAACAACTATGCATAACAAAACAATTGCAGAATTAGCCAAGGGCCTGCGTTCCGGTGAGTTTTCCAGCCTGGAATTGACCTCTGCTTTTTTGGACAGGATCAAGCAACACAGCTCGCTTAACGCTTATATCACCGTCACTGAAGATCTGGCCTTGCAGCAAGCCAAAGCAGCCGACGCCAGATTGGCGAAGAGCGATGGGGAACTGCTGACCGGCATTCCGGTTGCGCAAAAAGACATTTTTTGCACCGAGGGCGTTAAAACCACCTGCGGTTCGAGAATGCTGGATAATTTTATTGCACCCTACAATGCGACGGTGGTGGATAAATTCAATAACGCCGGTGCGGTGATGCTGGGCAAACTGAACATGGACGAGTTTGCGATGGGTTCATCCAACGAAACCAGTTATTACGGCGCGGTCAAAAACCCCTGGGACACTAATACAGTCCCAGGTGGTTCATCAGGCGGCTCGGCTGCGGCTGTGGCGGCGCGTCTTGCGGTTTGTGTGACAGGCACCGATACCGGAGGTTCGATACGCCAACCTGCCGCTCTTTGCGGCATTACCGGATTAAAACCCACCTACGGACGGGTATCCCGTTACGGCATGATTGCTTATGCCTCCAGTTTGGATCAGGGCGGGCCGATGACCCGTAGCGCCGAGGATGCGGCGATCATGCTGCAAACCATGGCCGGTTTCGATGAAAAAGATTCAACCAGCGTCGATGTGTCCGTACCCGATTATATGGCCGGGTTAAACAACAGGCTCGAAGGTTTGAAAATCGGTCTGCCCAAAGAATTTTTCGGCGAAGGCTTAAACAGCGATGTGGCGGCGGCGATTGAAGTCGCGGTTAACGAATACAAAAAATTGGGCGCGACAGTAACGGAAGTATCGATGCCCACTCTGGAGCTGGCCATTCCCGCTTATTATGTCATTGCGCCCGCCGAATGCTCCGCCAACCTGTCGCGTTTTGACGGTGTGCGTTTCGGCCATCGCTGCGAAAATCCGCTGGATCTAACCGATCTTTACACCCGCTCGCGCGGGGAAGGCTTCGGCAAAGAAGTCAAACGCCGCATTTTGATGGGGACTTATGCGCTGTCGGCAGGTTATTACGACGCTTATTATATTAAGGCGCAAAAAATCCGCCGCCTGATCAGCGAAGACTTCAAAAGAGCGCTGTCGGAAGTCGACGTGATTATGGGGCCGGTCACGCCATCCACCGCGTTCGGCATCGGCGAGAAAATCGGCAACCCGATTGAAATGTATTTGTCCGATATTTACACGATTGCGATTAATCTTGCCGGCTTGCCGGCTATGTCGGTTCCCGCCGGGTTTGCCGGGGGCAAACCCGTGGGCTTGCAGATTATCGGCAATTATTTTGCCGAAGACCGGCTGTTGAATATTGCCCATCAGTATCAGCAAGTCACCGATTGGCATCAACAAACGCCAAAAGGTTTTGAATAAGGAGAAGCAGACATGACCAAAATCACAGAGCTCTCGCAATTGGATTTAAACGCCACCTACAGTTATGCCGATTATTTGACTTGGCAGCTGGAGGAAACGGTCGAGCTGATCAAGGGCAAGATCATGGCGATGTCGCCAGCGCCGAACCTGAAGCACCAGAGGATTTCGCGCAATATGTTACGGCCTATCGATAATTATTTAAGGCATAAAACCTGCGAAGCCTTTCATGCCCCCTTTGACGTCAAACTTTACAACAGTAAAAAATCGAAACTGGCCGACCAGGATGTGTACAGCGTCGTCCAGCCCGATTTATGCGTTATCTGCGACAAAGACAAGCTCACTGAACAAGGCTGCAACGGCGCGCCGGACTGGATTATCGAAGTGCTCTCGCCCGGCAACAGCACGAAAGATATGCGCCTTAAATATGATCTTTACCAGGAAAACGGCGTTACCGAGTATTGGCTGGTTTATCCCTACGAACAAGCGGTTTATCAGTTTGTACTGGATCAAGACACCGAAAAATACCAACTTTTCGCCATGCATGCCGGCGACGACTTGGCAAAACCTTATCTTTTTCCTGAGCTGCACATTGATCTAGCTGACGTTTTTGCCGAATAAAAGGAACTATCAAAATGAATTCACAATGGGAAACAGTAATCGGCTTGGAAATTCACGCCCAACTCGCTACTAAATCAAAAATCTTTTCCGGGGCTTCCACCGCTTATGGCGCCGAACCCAACACCCAAGCCTGCGCAGTCGATTTAGGCTTTCCGGGCGTATTGCCGGTATTGAATGAAGAAGCCGTGCGCATGGCTGTCGTCTTCGGTATGGCGATAGAGGCGCATATTGCGCCGTACTCCGTGTTCGCCAGGAAAAACTATTTTTACCCGGACTTGCCCAAAGGCTACCAAATCAGCCAGATGGACCTGCCTATCGTCGGTAACGGGCATTTGGATATCGACGTTGACGGCGTAACTAAACGTATCGGCATCACCCGCGCACATTTGGAGGAAGACGCGGGCAAATCGTTGCATGCGAATTTTCACGGCTTGACCGGAATCGATTTAAACCGCGCCGGTACGCCGTTGCTGGAAATCGTTTCCGAGCCGGAAATGAGTTCGGCCAAGGAAGCCGTGGCGTACATGAGGAAAATGCACGAACTGGTGCGCTATCTGGGCATTTGCGACGGCAATATGCAGGAAGGTTCGTTCCGTTGCGACGCCAACGTATCGGTACGTCCAAAAGGCCAACAAGAATTCGGCACGCGGACAGAGCTTAAAAACATCAATTCATTTAAGTTTGTCGAAAAAGCCATCAACCACGAAGTCGAGCGGCAAATAGAGCTGATAGAAAGCGGCGGCGTCGTGGTTCAGGAAACCCGGTTGTATGATTCCGACAAGGATGAAACCCGTTCGATGCGCAGCAAGGAAGAGGCCAACGATTACCGGTATTTTCCCGATCCCGACCTGTTGCCGGTGCTGATTGATGAAGACTTTAAGGCGCAGATAAAAGCCCAGTTGCCGGAATTGCCTCAGGCAAAAAAGCAGCGCTTTAAAACTGATTACAGCTTGGATGAAGAAAGCGCAACCATTCTGACTTCTTCGCGTCAACTGGCCGATTATTTCGAAGCCGTGGTTAAAGAATCGGGCTGCGAAGCGAGAATTTGCGCCAACTGGGTGACCGGCGATCTTCTGGCCGCGTTGAACAAAGCCGGTCTGGAAATTACCGATTCGCCGGTCAGTCACGAACGTCTGGCCGGGCTGTTAAAGCGCATCAGCGACGACACCATTTCCGGCAAGATCGGCAAGCAGGTGTTCGAAGAACTGTGGCAGGGTACCTCGACAGCCGACGAAATTATCGAAGCCAAAGGCTTGAAGCAAATCACCGACACCGGCGCGATAGAAGCCATTATCGATAAAATTATCGCCGACAACCAGGATCAGGTTGAGCAATACCGTAGCGGTAAGGATAAAGTCTTCGGATTTTTTGTCGGACAGGTGATGAAAGAAATGCAGGGCAAGGCAAATCCCGGCGAAGTGAATAAAATGCTTAAGGCCAAGTTGCAGTAAGCCGGTAAAAAGTCTTTTACCAAACAACCATCTATTTTAGTCGGCGGTTGTTTGGTATTCACATACCTCAGAATACCTGAAATAGAAAATCCAGTGCCGTAGTAATTTCAAACTGCCTGGATGCAAGCGATGCGATTGGCGCTTTAATCGCTCCTAATCGTAAAGTACCTGAATTGGCTTGTCTGGTGGGCTTTTAAGTCAGGCGCATCGATTGAATTTGCGTAAGCGCAATCGAATGGCCCAGCGAAGCCGCTTTGGCAATCCACATAATGGCAAGGCTGTCGTCTTTAGGTAAGCCGTTACCCTCCAAATAACAACGCCCCAGCAAGTGCATGGCGTCGGTAAAATTTTGCTTTGCCGACAATTCCAGCCAGTACACAGCGCTTTTTAATTTGTTTTTTTCTAAAAAAAGTAATGCCAAGTCATTTTGTGCTTTTGCATCGCCGGAGTCGGCGGTTTTGAGAAGTTCAATATCGTCGGCTTCAAGCGCAATGCAAATATCCTGCTTGATCGAATCGAAACAGATCATGGTTTTGTAATTGGCTCCGTTATCGGAGCACTTTACACTGCCGTCGGCGATGCGGCGTCTTATGGTGCGTTCGCTCCATTCGGTTAATGTAGAGGCTGCTTGAAGGCTGATGTGCTGCATGTTACATCCCTGGTTTCAAATGAGTGTAATGTATTGGCAAGGCTTTTGGGTCGGCATTGTTGTCGTGGCAGGGTTTTTTGACCGGCATTTTATCATGGCAGCGTTTTTTGCAGTCATTTCTATCTCGACTGGTTTGCACCGCTGGTGGGGTGTTTACAGCGTCTGTGTTCGCATGAATAGGTCTATTTACTTGATTTATATAGAATATAGGTTTGTGATGAAAAAATGAAAGCGAGCTGTCAGGAGGATTGGCATAACTTCTGCTTATGTCTAAATGTTGTTTATTTTTAATTTTAAAGAGGACTAACTGATGAATGCATTATCAATGAAAAAAGCTCAACAAGGTTTCACTTTAATCGAATTAATGATCGTTGTAGCGATCATCGGTATTTTGGCGGCTATTGCGATTCCGGCTTACCAGGATTATGTAGTCAAGGCAAAGTTAAGTAAAGTCGCCACCGCAGCCGATCCAGTCAAGCTTGCTGTTGCTGCATTTGGCCAAGAACATGGTGGTGCAATGACCGGGTTCACGGCCGACAATTGGACTTCACTCGGTTTAGCAGGAGCTCCTACAGCAACTAATGAAGTTAGCGGAATTACTGTAGCAGCAGACGGAACTGTCACTGCGACAATGCGGAACATTAAACCTACGACTATTGACGCTTTAACCGTAACATGGGCGCCCGTATTTGGTAATACAGCTGTCTCATGGACTGTTGGCGGCACCGCTACCGATTTACTCGTTCAACAGGTAATAAACAAATAATAGACCTACTCGAGTTGGGGGAGGCGCTAAAAATAGTTGCTTCTCCTTTAGCTTGACAGGGTTGTGCAACCCTGCCAATGGTAATATTAAAAAACCGCTCTGGCATATCCCTTGGGCGGTTTTTTTGTGCGTATCGGAAGCACGTCAATATCTCCCTTAATTAATCTCCCAATTTATGCGCTAATGTGTTGGGCTGATATTAGGTAACATCATGAGAACTGTCTTTTCCTTATTCGCTTTATGCTTTCCGGCCGCCTTGCTTTACAGCCAGTTTTTTGGGAACCCCGTCGTCTTTGATGACATTCATTTTTTCGATGGCTCGGTACACGAGCAATATCTGGGCAAGGTATTCAGTTTTGATTTGCGCTGGTTGCCATACGCTACCCTTGAATGGACTCGTTCACTATTCGGTTTGGAGCTAATCTGGTTTCGCCTGGGTAATTTGGTTTTGCATCTTGCCGCGACTATTACCCTGTTTCTATTTCTGCGCCGGTTGTTTGAACAGGTTCTTCCCTATAATGACGAAAACAGTGGGACTTTGTCGCCGCACTGGCTGGCGTTTTTTGGCGTCTTGATCTTTGCGTTGCACCCGATCTCCGTTTATGCGACCGCCTATTTAATCCAACGTTCCACTCTGATGGCGACGTTGTTCGCCTTATTAACCTGGCGTTTGTTTCTTGAGGGTTTGATCAGAGACAACTACCGCTGGCTGCTGGCTTCAACCGTCACTTATTTTTTGGCTGTATTCTCTAAAGAGCATGCGATTATGACGCCTGCGGTAACGATAGCCCTGTTGTTGCTGGTTAACAACCAGCCTATCCGTCAACGATTGATGCTGATTTGGCCGACTTTCATGCTCTATGGTTTGATTGGCGGATTCGTAGTTCTTCAGATCAAGTCGGCACATATTTTGGGTCAGGCTTATGAGCCCATAGCGGCAAATTATATATCCCTGCTGGGGCCGGATTTTAATACGCGTCTTGCCTACCCCTTGTCAATACTGACACAGAGCTTCTTGTTTTTTAAATATCTGTGGGTATGGATTGCACCAAGTTCGTCCGGGATGTCTGTCGATATGCCGCAGGCCTTTGCTGAGGGTTTTTGGTCATGGCCGCAGACTGCCGGTCTGATTGGATTTATAGTTTATCCCATCATTGCAATCCGACTGCTGCTGCAAAAAGGGTTAAAAGGCTTGCTGGGTTTTGCGTTGCTTTGCCCGTGGTTATTATTTGCGACAGAGCTTTCAACGATCAGGATTCAGGAGTCTTTTGTGCTTTATCGCAGTTATCTGTGGATGGCGGGTGCTTTCGCCTCGTTGCCTTTTTTGTGTCAAAAATTAAGCGCAAAACAGGCGGCTATCACACTGACTTTTGTCGCATTGCTGATGATGCCCTTATCTTGGCTGCGATTGATGACTTTTTCTCACCCCTTGTTACTTTGGGATGATGCGGCTCGACAGGTCGAAAATAGTGAAGGAAAACGCCTGGGCATCGATAGAATTTTCTATAATCGAGGTAAAGAATTAATCGGGGTAGAGCACTATGCCGAAGCGATAGGCGATTTAAGCAAGGTAATCGAGCTAAACGGTCTTTATATTGGATATGCTTATCAGAACCGCGGTGCGGCCTATTTGGGCGATCGACAGTATCTGTTGGCTCTAAACGATTTTAACAAGGCAATCGAGCTGGTTCCGACGAATAAAGCGAAACTTTATCTGGGTAAGGCACATACCTTGGAAGGTCTTAATGATTCGACTGCCGCCATGCAAGCCTATAAACAAGCTTGTTCGCTGGGGCTGCAAAGCGCCTGTCAAAAAACCGGGCAGCCTGCGGTTCCGGGCAAGACGTTAAGCGAGTACCTTTTACAGCCATAGGCAAAAGGCACTTTTTGGGGAATGGAATGTGTTTTCCTAAAGCTGTAAATAAAGTTTTTACATCAGCGGAAGTATCTGGTTAAGAATCTTCCCGTTGGTTGCCAGGATATTTTTCGGAAAGAGTCCTTTATTACCTTGAAAGTCGGTAATCGTAGCGCCTGCTTCCTCTGCAATCAATGCGCCGGCGGCAACGTCATACAGGTTTAGTTCCTGCTCCCAAAACGCATCAACTTGACCATCCGCAACCAGGCACAGGTCGATTGCCGCAGAACCGAAACGGCGCTGCCCGGTTGTTATCTCGGCGATCCGGCAGAAGCGCTGAAGATTGTTTTCTTTTAAGTAAGAGCGCAAGCAGGCGAACCCGGTCGCGATCATTGCGTCGGCAAGGTTGTTTTCGTTGGATACGGTAATGGGCTGGCCGTTTTTCCAGGCTCCTTTGCCTTTTTCGGCGGCATAGTAATCATCCAGTGCGGGCGCATAGACGGCCCCGAAAACTAGCTCCTGATCGATTTCCAGTGCGACGCTGATGCCCCAAAAATACTGGCCTCTCGAGAATGAATGCGTTCCATCAATCGGGTCGACGATCCAGCGGCTGGTTTGATTGGCGCTTTGCCCGCTTTCTTCGCCCCAGAAACCGAATTGCGGGTAATGCTTGGCCAGGGCTTCTTGTAAAAAAGCTTCAACAGCGACGTCGGCAGCGGTGACCAGGTCGCGGGGACTTTTTTTAGTCACTTCTAAATTCTTCAGGTCTTTAAAATGAGTCATGGCGATCGATCCGGCTTCACGGATCACGTTTTCAACAACGGCAAGCGAAATGGGCATTTATAGTAACCTTGCAGGTAAGGGGGAGGTGGCGTTTGATAGGAGCAGGGTATAACCGGCTCAACGCTGTGAATGGTTTTGTGCGCCAGAAAGTCGGTCATCTAAATCAGGTATGTTCTGGATAAGGCAATTAAATGGAGCGCACTGTTATTTCCGCGCGAACCATATCTTTTGTCGATGATTTTTTCAAGGCATATTAGCCAAACGGATGAATAAAAGCGGTAATGCAACAGGCTGCTTGGTAGTTGTCTGTTGTAAAAGCCGAGGTTAATAGCTCTGCGCCATTAAGTTAAGGTTCCGGCAGGGAATACCGGAATTTACGGCCTTATAAATCGCAGCAGTGGCTGGATGCCGGTGCAAATTTACCGCTGGCAGATTTGCATTAACCCGGTGGGCTTCAGCCGGGATAATTCGAGGCGGCCTGTCAGAACACCCGGCATGGCAAACTCAACTTAATGGGGCTGAGTTTGGTTGCCATGCCGGGGGAATATGCTGTTTCATAGCAGCGATTGGTTTATTCAGGGTTCTTATATACGAACAAGAAAGATAATAATGACCACAAACAACAGGGTCGTTGCAAATTCCTCGATTCGTTCAGCGAACGGCGGTTTGCCGTCCCCCATAATCAGTTCAACTCGATTGGTCACTTGGTCGCGCATGTGTATTCGTTGTTGCAACATGATATTTCTCCTAATGATTTTTAGTATAACTGCGCATTTGGCCTACTAATACGCCTTGAATTTCAACTTGCTCTGGGTTGTAGTGCATCGCTTCCATCGCTGAGTTAGCGGGGATAAGTAATGTTTCGTGGGGGTATTGCTCAATAAATTTCAGCGTGGCCTCGGCTTTGTTGATCAAGGCCACCACAATTTCACCATTACGGGCATAGCTGCGTTGTTCAATGATCACCCAGTCGCCATCATAGATGCCTTGCTCAATCATTGAGTCGCCCTTCACTTTAAGGATATAGCAGGGCTTTTGCGTTTTCAGCTGCTCAGGAATAGCCATATAAGTGATATTTTCGACGGCTTCGATCGGTTTTCCGGCGGCAATAATGCCGACAAACGGCAGCGAGCTTTGATCGTCGGAATGATTGATCATTTCTTTTGCGTAGTTCGTCAGGCGAATACCGCGCTGTTTGCGTTCGGGAGCTTCGATCAGGTTTTCGTTAATCAAGGCCTTAATATGGTTATGCAAGGAGCCGCGAGACTTTAAGCCCATGCACGCACAAAGCTCTTCCAGCGTTGGCGGATGGGGAAACTTATCCTGATTTTGCAATAAGAAATCGAAGACTTCTTGTTGCTTTCTAGTGAGTGATTTAATCATAGTCTGTTCTTTGTTTGTTTTTAAAAAATATAGCACGAGAACAAATAAAGAACAAGGAAGAATTGAAGCTATCTTTTTAGCTTAACTAACTGATGGTGTGCAGCTTGGGGTATGATTGGCGCTAAGGGGGATTAAAGATTACCCAGATTACTTTTTTTGAATTGGAGGATGCCATGCAATTTGTTCCTGCACTATTACCCCGCCTGATTCAGGCAATTGATAATGTAATCGAAGCAAACGCCGAAGAAGTGACTGCGTTGGATCAGGCTATCGGCGATGGCGATCATGTGACTAATCTACAGCGCGGAATCAAGGCGCTGACAGCTCAAAGCGATGAATTGGCGGCTCAGCTTGATTGGGCGGCGACCTGGCAGAAAATCGGTATGACTATGATGACGGCGGTGGGCGGTGCATCAGGTTCTTTATACGGTACGCTGTTTGTTGCGATGAGCAAGGCGGCTCGCGAACGGCCTGTCGTGAGCGGAGTCGAACGGGCTTTGGATTTGCAAACTTTTGCAGAGATATTCAGTAGCGGTGTGGATGCGGTAAAGCTGCGAGGCAAGGCGGATGCAGGCGAGAAAACAATGTTGGATGTGTTGATTCCTGTGGCGGCAAGTTTGCGGCAGGCTGCAACCGATTCTGTGGCGTTATCTGACGTTCTGAAAAATGTTGTGCAGGCGGCGATAACAGGAATGGAGTCTACCCGGGACATGGTGGCCACCAAAGGCCGCGCTTCTTTTCTGGAGGAGCGCAGCCGAGGGCATATCGATGCGGGCGCTAAAACCAGTCAGTTAATGATTTGCGCGCTGGTCGGTGTGTTGACAGAAAATTTAACAACCCCATCGTAAGGTTGCAGTATGGACGGGGGCGTCCCACAGGCGGAGCAGTTCATCATCAAGCAAGCTCAGGGTGATAGAGCAGCCCGCCATATCGAGTGAAGTGGTGTAGTTGCCGACCAGGGAGCGGCAGATGTTAACGCCGCGTTTTTCCCAGAACCGGGATGCCAATTCATAAATCAGGTGCAATTCCATCAAAGGCGTCGCACCGAAACCGTTTATATGCAACAACGCCGATTGGCCCTTTTGCGGTTTCAGATCGTCATCAATACTGCCTGCCAGGTAGTCGACAATTTCGGTAGCGCTGCTCATGGCTCTGCGCTCGCGTCCGCGCTCGCCGTGAATGCCTACGCCCATTTCTATTTCGTTGTCGCCGATGTCGAAAGTGGGCTTGCCCAGTGCGGGGACGGTGCAGCTGCTTAATGCCACACCCATTGATGCTGTGACAAGGTTGACCCTATCGCCTAATGCCTTGCAGGTAGCTAAGTCCGCCCCCGATTCCGCCGCCGCGCCGACGATTTTTTCAACAATCAGGGTGCCTGCAACGCCGCGCCGTCCTGTGCTATGGGTTTTGGGGAAGGAGACGTCGTCGCTGACCAATAGGGTTTCGTGCGGACAATCCAGCATTTCAGCCGCGATTTCGAAATTCATCACATCGCCTGCATAGTTTTTGACGATGAATAAAACGCCGCCGCCGTTTTCTACGGCTTGTGCAGCCGCCAGCATTTGATCGGGAGTGGGGGAGGTGAATATTTGACCAGGGCAGGCGGCGTCGAGCATACCCGAACCGACAAAGCCTGTATGCAAAGGCTCATGGCCTGAGCCGCCGCCGGAAATCAGTGCAACTTTGCCGGGTGCTGTGGGTTTTATGCGCTTGACGAAATGAGGTTGGGCGTTGAATTGAATTATATCTGCATGGGCTTTGGCAAAACCTGAAAGGCTCTCGTCAAGCAGGGTATCAATGTTATTGATGAGTTTTTTCATTAAAGCGGCTCCGGGTTGTTTTCATAATGGCGACAGTGAGTCTGATTGCGTAGTAAAGGCAATATGGCCGTCAAGGCATATATTTATAGTGGTGTTTATGCCTATTGCCTGCATCCATGTAGGCAAGAATAGTTAGTTTTGCAAGGCTTGTGTCACGGCGCGGATGTCCGGCATAACCCAGGTGGGGCGGTAATCCGATGTCTTAAAATCTTCTTCGGTGGATACGCCCGATAAAACCATAAGGCTGCGTATGCCGGTGCGAACGGCGCCAAGAATGTCGGTTTCCAGCCGGTCACCGATAGCGACTGTTTGAGCAGGGTCAACGCCCAGCAATGCGAGGGCTTGCTGATAGATGATGGGCTCGGGTTTGCCGATGATGGTTGGCGTTACGCCGGTGGCGGCCGTTAATGCGGCCAGAATTGCGCCGTTGCCGTGGGTGAGACCGCGTTCTGTGGGTAACGTGGTATCGGCATTGGTGCCAATGAATTTGGCGCCGGCGCGAATATTCAGCGTAGCGGTTGCCAGTTTGTCCCATGACAAGTTTTTATCCATGCCGCAGACAACAATATCAGCCCCCATGTCGGGATTGTCTTTGTCGTCATTCAATTCATAGAGATCGGTCAGGGTAAAGCCGCGTTCAATAAGCGGTTGCCTGGCGCCGTCTTCGCCGATTACAAATACGCGGCTTTCTGCGGGATTGTTATGTTCGCTCAGGTACAGTGCTGTCGCCATGCTGGAGGTCAGGATTTCATTGTGGGTAACTTCCACGCCCATCTGCGCCAGTTTGATTACATACTGTTCTTGAGTCAGCCGGGCGTTGTTGGTCGCCAAAATAAAGCGGATTTGTTGATTGCGCAGGGTTTGAAAAAAGTCAGTCAATCCGGGCATCGGTTGATCGCCATGCCATAAAACGCCATCCATATCGATAATGAGTGCGCGAATATTGGTAAAAGGTTCCATCAGGTTGTTTCTCTCTAATAATTGGTTTTTGTTTGAAGCTTGACATAAAGCGCTTGATTTTGTCCAGGCTCGCATCATAACGGCTGGAAATCGGATCAGTAGTGCGAGTTATGCGATATTTATAGATGATGTTAGCTGTAGGCTGATTGCTGGCATGTCGAAATACTTGCAATTAATCATGCTCTTATCTACGGTTCTGCGGTGGTATGGGTGGGTTTCGGGGTAAAGAATCTCTCATATTGATGAGTCCGGGTTTAAGGGGTATTCTACCGGGCTGAATGAGATAATTATGAAGGGCAAGTTGACTTGATCTCAGGCATATAAATTTAAAGCCCATAACATTCCGTTTGTATCTTTCGTTCATCCGGCTGTTATTCATGCGCCAACGTAGAACATTGGGCATTGGGCATTGACATCGATCCCCTTTCTACTTTAAAGTTACGTTCGCATAAAGAGTAAGTAACTAAAATTATAACTATTACTATAACCCATCGGAGCACGCATCATGGCAAAACCATTAATACAAATGGCATTAGATTCATTAGATTTCGACCAAACAGTAGGCCTTGCTACCTTAGTAGCTCCTTACGTTGATATCTTTGAAATCGGAACTCCATGCATTAAATATAACGGCCTTAATCTGGTTAAAGAATTAAGAGCAAGATTCCCCGAGAAACTGCTTTTGGTTGACCTTAAAACTATGGACGCAGGCGAATACGAAGCAACACCTTTCTATGCAGCAGGTGCTGATATTTGTACAGTTCTAGGCGTATCCGGCCTTGCAACTTGTGCAGGTGTTATCAAAGCAGCAAATGCATACGGTGCAGAAGCCCAAATCGATTTAATTAATGTTGAAGACAAAGTGGCATGCGCACGCGCAACTGCTGAAATGGGTGCTCATATCATGGGTATTCACACAGGTCTGGACGCGCAAGCAGCAGGTCATACACCTTTCGCTGATTTGAACGACATCGCAAGGTTAGGCTTAAACGTCAGAATTTCTGTTGCCGGTGGCATTAAGCCGTCAACTGTACAAGATGTAGTTCGCGCAGGCGCAAACATCATCGTTGTTGGCGCTGCAATCTATGGCGCGGCTTCACCTGCTGATGCAGCGCGTGAAATTCGCGAATTGGTTGACGCGGTATAATTATGCATCAGCAACTTATCATAGAAAAGATTTCAGGTGTTCTTGAAGCTACAGATGATACCTATGATGTAAAGTTGACCCAATTGCTTGATAGCGCCAAGCGCATATTTATCGCAGGTGCTGGGCGTTCCAAGCTTGTTGGAAATTTCTTTGCAATGAGACTGGTTCATGGCGGTTACGATGTCAGCGTCGTCGGTGAAATTGTCACGCCTAGCATTAAAAACGGTGACTTGTTGATCATTATTTCCGGTTCTGGAGAGACTGAGCAGCTAATAGCATTCACTAAAAGTGCAAAAAAAATAGGTGCTAAGATAGTCTTAATATCTGCAAAAAACAGTTCGACCATTGGCGACTTGGCAGATGCGGTATTTCAAATCGGTAACGCGGAGCAGTATGGTAAGGTGTTAGGAATGCCTATGGGGACTGTGTTTGAACTATCTACCTTGTTTTTCTTGGAAGCAACCATTTCTCATATTATTCATGAAAAGGGAATTCCAGAAGAAATCATGAGAGAAAGGCACGCTAATTTAGAATAGCGGCACAGGAACGAGTGGTTATGACCACTCGTTCTAATCCTTGTGGGTAACCGCCGAAAGAACATTTCGTGGCAGAGTCGAATAGACTAAAAAGTCACCATTTAGTAATCTAATAATAGTAAGGAGAAGAATATGACTTCGCGTCGAGAATTAGCGAACGCCATACGCGCTTTGAGCATGGATGCCGTGCAGAAAGCAAACTCTGGACATCCAGGCGCACCTATGGGCATGGCGGACATTGCCGAGGTTTTATGGAATGATCACCTGCGCCACAATCCGTCCAACCCAAAGTGGTCAGATCGTGACCGTTTTGTACTTTCCAACGGTCACGGATCAATGCTGATTTATTCGTTATTGCATCTGAGTGGCTATGATTTGCCCATGAGTGAATTAGCCACTTTCCGTCAACTACATTCAAAATGTGCGGGACACCCTGAATACGGTTATGCGCCAGGTGTTGAAACAACGACTGGTCCGTTAGGACAGGGCATTGCCAATGGTGTTGGTTTTGCGATGGCTGAAAAACTGCTTGCAGACCAATTCAATCGACCAGGTCATAAAATTGTTGATCACCATACCTATGTGTTCATGGGTGATGGCTGTTTGATGGAAGGTATTTCTCACGAGGCCTGTTCATTAGCAGGTACTTGGGGTTTAGGCAATCTAATCGCTTTCTGGGATGACAACGGTATTTCTATTGATGGTCATATTGAAGGCTGGTATACGGACGATACGGCAAAACGTTTTGAGGCGTATGGCTGGCATGTTCAGTCAGTAGATGGGCATAATCCAGAAGAGATTAATAAGGCAATTGCCACGGCTAAAGCGGTAACTGATATGCCTTCATTGATCTGCTGCAAAACAACTATTGGTTTTGGTTCGCCAAACAAAGCAGGTACCCATGAATGTCATGGTGCGGCTTTAGGCGAAGCAGAAATTAATCTGACCAAAGCGGCCCTGGGTTGGGATCATGGTCCGTTTGAGATTCCTGCCTCGGTTTATGCAGGCTGGGATGCTAAAGCAAAAGGTGCGAGAACCGAAGCGGCATGGGATGCTAAATTCGCAGCTTACGCGGCGGAGTATCCAGTATTAGCAGCAGAATTCAAACGTCGTATGGCTGGTGATCTACCGGCTAATTGGAAGACTGCGACTGACGCATTGATTGCTGAAACCAACGCAAAAGCAGAAAATCTTGCCACACGTCAATCATCACAAAAAGTAATTGGTGGATTAGCTCCTACTTTGCCTGAATTTTTAGGTGGATCTGCGGACTTAACAGGCTCTAACTTAACCAGTTGCAGCAGCTTCAAACATGTCAGCGGTAAAGAGCCAGGTAATTACATATCCTACGGTGTGCGTGAGTTCGGTATGTACACTATTATGAATGGTATGGCGTTACATGGTGGCTTATTACCGTACGGCGGAACATTCCACATGTTCTCCGATTATGCAAAAAGTGCTTTGCGTATGTCAGCGTTAATGAAAATTCGCACTATTGCTGTTTTAACCCATGATTCTATTGGGCAAGGCGAAGACGGTCCAACACATCAGCCGATTGAGAACACTTCTGCTATGCGTTACATCCCAAATATGGATGTCTGGCGGCCTGCCGATACCACGGAAACGGCCGTTTCTTGGGTCATGGCGGTTGAACGTATGACAGGGCCTACAAGCTTGGTGTTAAGTCGACAAGGATTACCTTTCATAGCGCGTACTGATGATCAAATCGCAGCTATCCGCAAAGGGGCTTATGTCATTTCTGAAGCGGCGGGTAAAGCCCAGGTTATCCTGATTGCAACCGGTTCAGAAGTCGACTTAGCGATAAAATCGCAAGCAGCCTTAGCAGAAAAAGGAATTCAAGCGCGTGTTGTTTCGATGCCTTCAACAAATGTATTTGACCGTCAAGATCAAGCTTATAAAGACAGCATATTAACACCCGGTGTGAAACGTGTTGCGATTGAAGCAGGTATTACTGATTTTTGGCGTAAATATGTTGGCTTAGATGGCGCAGTTGTCGGTATTGATACTTTCGGCGAATCTGCACCGGGCGGCGTATTGATGAAGCACTTCGGCTTTACTGTTGAAAACGTTGTTAAAAACGTAGAAGCGGTACTTTAATTTTAAAAGCCATATCTGTGTTGGTTGTTACTCATTGAGTAGACTTAGAAATGATTGAATTGAGTGCTAATTCATCGATAAGTCAAAGGTACAACGCAGATATGGCTATTCCAAAAACAATGCAGAGAGGGGGATACACGCGTGAAAATAAATAATTTGACGAATGGTTTAGTTGCTACGCTGTTATTAGCCAGTCCTATCGTAGGAGCGGAAACGGAATATCCGGCAGCAGATTTCAAACCAAAAGTGATTTACCAAGATCCGGCATACAGCCAAACCAAGTCTACGCCTGCGCCTGCGGCGGCAGTTAAGGAAGAAACATCGGCTGAGTCCGATTCAAAATATCCGGCGGCGGACTTTGAACCCAAAGTCCTATATAAGGATGCAGGCTATAAGCCAAGTCAGCTTCCGGAAACATCGCCTATAACCGAACGCGCTACAGCAGCGGATTCAACAGCAGTAAGCGCGCCGTTAAAAGCCGAACAAGACTCCAAGATGAGTTACCTGTTGGGCTTGGTTGTTTTTGCAGTGGTTGGATATATCTTCCTAGGAAAACGCGAGAAAAAAGCTACAGTTAGCCATTCTCCAGTTTATTCTGGACATGTTAGCGGGCTTTCAGGGGTTGCTCGATACTTGAGAAAGCATAATATGATTGCCGCCACTGGCGTTGCAAGATATTTGGAAAGCCAAGTCGTGGTTGAAAAAGAAACAGCGGCTGCGGCTGTAAGTGGAGTTGAAAAGTATCTGGAGAAGCAGGCTACATCTGCAAAAGAAAAAGCAGAACAAGCGGGAACTGGAGTTGAAAAGTACATGCGCAACCGGGGGTGATAAGTGGATCAAAATTACTTGATCGATTTAGTGTCTGGGTTATTTGGGAACAAAAAGAAAAATGAGTCCCTGCCCAGTGCCCGCGTGTATATTAGTGATTCTAGTGGACTTACTGGGGTTGCTAGGTATTTGAAAAGCCAAGAAATTGTGCCGGTGTTAAGCGGAGTTGCTAGATATCTGAAAAACATGGAAGAGTTGTCACCAGCAAATGTAGTTGCTGGTGACTTAGATAGTCAGGAAATAGCACAGGGAGGTGTGTTGGAAGCAATAGCAAATGAAGTTGATCAGAATCTTGAAACACAGGAAGAAGTTGTATCCCCGAGCAGTGTTGCCAGATATTTGGCTAGACTGGAACAGTTTCCTGTAAGCACTGTGGCCAAGTACATGGCGAGACAGGCTATACTCGCAAAAAAAGCGCCGAAAATAAGCGGTGTTGCCAAGTATATGGCTAAACATACGGATGTTACCAACAAAACGCCCTTGACAAGCGGCGTTGCTAAGTATTTGGAAAGTAAAGATAAAATGCCGGGCATGAGCGGTGTTTCTAAGTATTTAATTAAGCGATCTATATCTGCCAAAAGCACAGCCGCAACTGGTGTTGCTAAATACTTGGAAGACGAATCTATCGCGGCGAGAAAAGCTGCTGCTGCTGAAATAGTCGCCAGATACTTGGAAGAACAGCGCATAGTCGCTATAGAGCAAGAAAAAGAAAAAGAAAAACAGCGATTGTTAGCTATAGAAAAAGAGATGGAAAAAGCAAAGGAAAGGGAAGCTGCCGCTGCCGCAGCAACTGGTGTGGCTAGATATTTGGAAGAGCAAGCAATTTTGGCGAATAAAAAACCACCGGTAAGCGGTGTTTCAAAGTATGTGGCAAAACAAATTTTATCTAGAAAAGAAGTCCCTGTTTTAAGTAGCGTTGAAAAGTACATTGCAAACCAAGAAAGAAATGCAAAAGCGGTGCCGATTGTGAGTCGAGTTGCCAAGTATGTTGAAAGAGAAGCAATGGCGGCAAGAAAAATGCCTAAAGCAAGCGGGGTTGCAAAATATCTGGAAAGACAGTCTGTATTACCGATTGCAAGTGGTGTCTCTAAATATATGGTCAGACAAATAATTGCTGCAAGAGCAAATCAGGAAAAGGTGTAGTTGAGCGTTCTCGGTAAAGTGTTGGTGTCTTGGTCAAGCGTGACTCGGCAGGTTTGCAACTAAAATAGTCATTCAGGGTTGTGTTCAAGCGCTAGTTATAATTTATCTACCGGGTTCCGATAATGTTGTACGGATGGATTCGC
This sequence comes from Methylobacter sp. Wu8, assembly GCF_036440755.1. Taxonomy (NCBI): domain Bacteria; kingdom Pseudomonadati; phylum Pseudomonadota; class Gammaproteobacteria; order Methylococcales; family Methylococcaceae; genus Methylobacter; species Methylobacter sp. Wu8. Next base: position 145,719 of record NZ_JAZGVT010000072.1, read on the forward strand.
TGGCGGCATCGATAATTAGCTCCAAAATGAGATGAATTCAATTTTGAAGCTCTGCGAAAATTACTCATTAAAAATAAAAGTTCACCTCAAATTGGGCATGGTATTGATGTTTCCATTTTGATGGTGAACTCTTGTCACTACGGTATAATCCCGCCCTGTAATTATATTGGATGACATGCGTCTATATTCTGAATGTATTGAATATGACGAGTGTATGTTCTGTTTTTTAATTTTAAAATAAAAGGAGCCCCTAATGGCCAAGACTTTACTCGAACAATTGAGAGAAATGACGGTGGTTGTAGCCGATACTGGTGATATTCAGGCTATTGAAACTTTCAAACCACGCGATGCGACAACTAATCCTTCGTTGATTACAGCGGCTGCTCAAATGCCGCAGTATCAAGGAATCGTCGACGACACATTGAAAGGTGCAAGAGAGACTTTGGGTAAAGATGCATCTGCTGCGCAAGTAGCTACCCTCGCTTTTGAACGCCTAGCCGTTTCTTTTGGAAAGAAGATCCTTGAAGTCATTCCAGGGCGGGTTTCAACTGAGGTAGATGCTCGACTTTCATACGACACCGATGCCAGCGTCCGCGTTGGCCGTGAATTGATCGCTATGTACGAAGCCTTAGGAGTCTCGCGCGAACGCGTTCTAATCAAAATTGCTGCGACTTGGGAAGGTATACAGGCTGCTGCAGTTCTTGAAAAGGAAGGCATTCATACCAACCTGACTTTATTATTTGGCCTGCATCAAGCGATTGCTTGTGCGGAGAACGGAATTACCCTGATTTCACCCTTTGTTGGCCGTATCCTGGATTGGTACAAAAAAGATACCGGACGGGATTCTTATGCGCCTGCTGAAGATCCAGGTGTCCTGTCAGTCACAGAAGTTTATAACTACTACAAAAAATTCGGCTATAAAACCGAAGTTATGGGAGCTAGCTTCCGTAATATTGGCGAGATTGTTGAGTTAGCGGGTTGTGATTTATTGACTATTGCCCCATCCCTATTGGCTGAACTTCAGTCTACCGAAGGCAATTTGGAGCGTAAGCTGGATCCTAAAGACGCGGCTAACGCTTCAATTGAAAAACTGACTATTGATAAGGCGACTTTCGATAGAATGCATGCTGAAAATCGTATGGCTTCTGAGAAACTTGCAGAAGGTATTGATGGATTTACCAAGGCGTTAGAGTCGTTAGAAGAATTTCTCGCAGCACGCTTGGCGAGTTTGGAAGGGTAAAACGCATTTTAAATGCGGAGATGATTGTCCGTATTTAAGTATCAGAGCAAGGCGGCATGCTAATCTTGTTACGACATGTTACATGCTGCTTTTTTCTAAAAAATTAAAAACTTGCCTATTCATAGAGGTACAAACGCCGACAGTACCCCGTTATGCTGGAAAAGACTTTATATTTAACAAAATAAATGATGAATTGTTGGTAGACGTATAGGCCTAAGGTTTTATCAACGATGTTCATGCGTAGATGATTGATTATTCGATAGTCTGCCGGATTATCTGCAAACAAATTTCCCAAGTATCGGATAGGTACGATTCTCGAACATAATATTAAAACCGGTTAAGAGTGTTTCCAGTTCTTTAGTGCGGTAACATCGTTCATTCTCGGCTGATATTCTTCAGCGTCAAGTAAAACAACTCTAGCGCTTCCTCATCGCTGGGAAACACTGCCTTTTCCGCTTCGGCTGCGTCATTAGACGATGGAGGAATTTCCATTCAGTTTGATTTTGGCTTCTTCAATCTTGTTAAGCTGTGGCTGTCTCCTGCTAAATATCGTTGAAACAAAATTTACCTTGCTTACTCCAAATTGGGCTACCTGAGCTCAATTAACCGCTGCTTGATATAGTTCGCAATGGATTCTTTCAAAGTGTTTTTACTGAGCGCTTGCTGATAGGCCTCGCGGGCAATTCTTGAATTGCCGAGTTTTTCTTGGGATAGAGCAAGGCCTAGCCAGTTTTCGGCTTTTTCCGGGTTGATCGTTATTAGTCTTTGATAAGTTTTAGCTGCGTTATTAAATGATTGCAGTTGCTGATAGGATGCCGCCAATAGGGATAAATAGGTTTCGTCATTAGAATCGCTTGTTAAATCAATGCGCTGAAGTGTTTTAAGTGCACTGCCTGGATTTTTTTGTTGAAGGAATAGCTGTGCGCGGGTGTTGATAAATTGCAGGTTGTCAGGAAATAAAATCAGACTTTGATCCAGGAAATCGGCTGTTTTATTAATTTGTCCTTGATTATGCAGTTTTTTAGCCAGTAATAATCGAGCCTTAAGGTGTCGCGGATCGAGCTTAAGGATTTCTTCCAGTTTGTTGATCGTTGAATAGTCATCAAAACTATTTTCTGCCTGGCGATAAAGTAAATCGGCCTGTTGTTTATCGGTTATTTGTTTGATCAGGGCCGGTTTAGGTGGAATGGGAGTATTTTTAATAGGTTGGGCAGCAATAGTTTCTGGCGCGGCTTGACTGGGTGCTGCTGGAGTCGGTTGAGCTGGCGGCGGAGGTTGCAGTGCTGGTGTGGGTTGGATTGTCGGAACCGGCTGAGTTGCCGCATTATTTTCCGGTAGTTTCGGTTCGATTTTGGGTACAGTGTCGGATACGGCGTTTGGTGTAGCCAGTACCTGTTCATAGGGAGCAATAGGTGTGGGATCTTTTTGATTGTTTTCCGCAATGATTACTGGAGGTGTTTTAGTCAGTGTATTGCTGTGTAGATAAGCCCAATAAGTGCCGCCTGTCGCAATAATAGCCAATAAAGTCCAGATCAAGAAAGGGCGTTTTGACGATGGAGCGTGTGTTACCTGAATATTATGTTGCAGAGTCGGGGGAGTATTATTAATTGTGTTGCGATTTTCAAGATCGCGTAACATTTGGTTGATCAGACTCATAATATAACTTTACTGGTCAACCACAGATAAAGGCTGGCAACAATTGCGAGTAACAGCAGTAGCAAGTAGCGTTTGCGGGCGTCCAAGAAACTAAGTTTGGTGTCAGCGTCCTCGGTATCCAGTGCGGCCAGATAAACCTGCTTTACGCCAATTGACGAGAGGCCTTTGCCATAAGCCGCGAGCATCGCTTTATTGGCCAATATATTAATCAGTCTGGGAATGCCGCGACTATAGCGATGCATGGCTTTAATGGCCAATCTGGAGAAGATGTTTAAACTGCCCATGCCGGCGATGCGTAGCCGGTGTTTAATGTAATCGGCAACATTTTGCTGCGTGAGCGGTTTAAGCATGTAACTAAAGGTAATGCGCTGCCTGAGTTGCCGGATAGCTTTGTCGCGCAGTTGCTCATCAAGTTCAGGCTGGCCAAATAACACAATTTGCAAAAGTTTTTGTTTTTCGGTTTCCAGATTGGTGATAAGCCGCAACGTTTCTAATGTTTCAATCGACATGGACTGGGCTTCATCGATAATCAATACCGGTTTTTTTCCGTTAGCGGCGCTATTGATTAGAAAATCGTTAATCAGATTCATCAGGCCGTTTTGTCCGGTATGACGGGGGTATTCAATACCCATTTCATTGGCAATTGCCATCAGCAGACCCACTGGCGGCAGGCGGGGGTTAGGAATATACGCCGTTTCGAAAGGTTCCGGTAATTCATTCAGCAATTTTCTGCACAGCATGGTTTTGCCGGTACCGACGTCACCGGTAATTTTGATAAATCCTTCCCCGTTGTGTAGAGCAATCAGTAATACGTTGAGTGCTTCTAAATGAGAGGGCAGGTCACAAAAAAACTGGGTGTCGGGCGTTAAACCGAATGGCTGAGCATTGAGACCAAAGTGTGTTTTATACATAAATAACTTCAAAAGTGTTTTTCATGATGATGTTGCTATTATCGCAACTACGCGCGTGCTTTTGTCGGCAATACAGATTTTGCGGTCGTAGCCGGACTTTTGCAAATTATTTCCAGCGGGGCTGGGAATCAAGTTTTTCGAAGCGTCGTTTACTGGAATTTATGTCATTTTGCCAGTCGGCATCGCTGCCGATAAATGTGGCTTTAAGCAATATAATCAATTCGGATTTTTTGGTTTCACCAGTGTTGATTCTAAATAGATTGCCGATATACGGAATTCCTGCCAACCCGGTAATACCTTGTTTGTTTTCAGTATCAGTCTCCTGCATCAGGCCGCCCAGCACAATTATTTGACCGTTTTTGGCCTTGACTATGCTGTCCGATTCCCTGACCGTGGTTAATGCCAACGGTAAAGTTATGTCAAGACCGAAATCCTTGGTATCTTTTTTTACTTGGCTAATCGAAGGGTGGATATGCAGGGTAATATCATCATTGTCATCGATCTGGGGCGTAACAGCTAGCGATATGCCGGAAAAGAAAACATCGATAAGGATAGTCGGTCCGGTGGAGGCAGTGGTCGATGTGCCTGGCGTTCCACCGGTAAAACCGGTAGCGAAATATTCGTCCGCTCCAACTTTAATGATGGCTGTCTGGTTATTCAAAGTCGAAATCCTCGGGCTGGACAACACATTGGTTTTTCCTTGGCTTTCCATCAGTTCGACAAAGGCGCGAAAATCACCGGAGTTGGCCCCCAAGGTAAAAATAGAAGTAAATGTAGCTGGATTCATCGCACCAACGCCCGTTAACAGTGGCGCTTTGTTGATGCCTTCTTTGACGATGCTTTCCCAGTTGACGCCATCCTGGTGACTATCGTCAAGGTCGACTTCCAGTATTTTAGCCTCAAGGATGACCTGCCGGCTGATTTGGGACTGGGTATCAGATAGGAAGCTTTCTATTTCACGTAGCTGCATGGGTTTTGCGCGGACAATCACAATACCTGATTGCTGGTTAATATCGACTGTCGCTTGTGGATCGACGGCAATAATGTGGTTTAAAGTATCTTTCAGTTCTTGCCAGAAGTCTGTTTTTGTAATAGTGCGCACGGAACTGCTTGAAGAACCGGTGGCGGTTCCCTGCGGGTTGTTTCCCTGGGGATTGCTTCCTTGCTGGCCGCCACCGCTGCCGCCGCCACTCCCTCCCTGTGAGCCGCTTCCTTGCGAGCTGCCGCTTCCCTGTGGGTTGCCGCTTTGACCGCCTTGTCTGCCGGACGATACGCTGGTATTTGAGTTACCTATCCTGAGCAAATCCAAGCGGTCTATTTTAAAGGTTTTAGTCTGCAAGGTTGCAGGGTAGATGATGTAACCCATATCGTTTTTTTTGTAATCATAACCATAGAGTTTTTGCACGGCGTCAAGAACCTGGGGAATGGTTACGTTTTTTAGATCCAGCGAAATAGTGCCGGTTACCTCGGGATGGACCAGCATGTTTTCTTCGCTATCTACCACCAGCCCCATAAAAAATTCACGGGCATCAGCCTCATTAACCGAAATATTGAGACGTGCTTGCTGTGTCGTACTTTGTGATGCGGACAGCGTTTGATTGAAATCAGGAACCAGGGCATCGGTAACGGCGGCCGGTGTTTGAGCATTGCTATGGGGTCGGGATGATGCATCGGAAAAGGTATCGGCAATATTCGATGACTTTTGGGGATGGAGGGTGGCGCAGGATACCAATAGCAATGTCAGTGTCATGGTAATGAAGGAATGGGGGGTATTCATTTTAGTGTGTATTGGGTATTTATTGTGTTTTGTATGGACGTTGCACCAATTGCAAGGTCCTACGTTCGCCGTTTTGCTCAATGATGACCGAATTTTTCTGAATGCTGATAACTTTAATAGTCATCGGACGTGTCAGAAGATGGGGGATTTTCGGCCGTTGATCGGTTTTCGTTTGTTCTGGGGCATTGGCGGTCGTGTTCATGGAACCTGATTCCAGAAGTTGGGTAATATTGCTGCCCCCGGTTACTGCCGACATCAGGGGGGCTAATACGTTTCCCGGTGATAAGCGATTCGCTTCCGCGCTCGTAAATTCGACTACTTTATTGAGCAGATCATTTGGGTTGACCCCGGCGCCGGCGGTAGTTGCCGGAACTGTCGGTTCAGGCGTTACCGGCGGAGCTTGTTTGATTTCGACGGTTTCGCCTTGTTTGACCGAGATGCCGTTAATCGTTGCCCGTTTGGATTTTGACGAAATTAAGATCGCCGATAAGACTAATTCCTTGTCGGTCGCCACAACATCGGCGGCCGCGGTCGGAACGGGATAGCCCGGCTGCGTCGGATCACGGAATTCCGCATGGCATGGCGTAGAAGCAAGCCAAATAAGCAATATTATTTTAAACACCCAGCCAGCTCTCCTTAAAACTGAGCGTGTACGCTTTAATTGTAGTCTCCGCGGTTGGATGTTCTACGACTCGGTAGTCGATGCTTTCCCAGATAAAGTGCCAAGGTAGTGACTCCAGTGCTGCTAAGTAATTGAGCGTGTCTAAATAACTGCCGAAAAAAGTGATTGCCAGCCCGTGTTTGTATATTGGAAGTCGTTGCGGCTGCTTGGATTCCAGCAAGGTGGTTACCGGCAACGTGTCCAGCTTTATCAAGGTTAGCTGATTATTCTTGGTGAGAATATCGCTTAATGCGGAGGCCATTAAATGCGGAGGGACAAAGCTTTTGCTGCCCTGTAGCATAAGTTCCTGCAAACGGTTGTATTCGGCCTTGAGTTCGGCCAGTTTGTTCCGGTTATTAAGGTTAGGGTCGATATGGGAGCCGCTTTCAAGTTTGATTATTGTCAGTTGCTGTTCGGTTATCTGTTGTTTTAGGCTGGTTAGTTCTTTGTCAAGTGTCTGTTGCTTTTTTTGGCTCGGTTGATAGAAAAAATTGTCCCATCCGACCCATATGCCGATTAATATAGCGGCGATAACAATGATTTTTTCCCGTTGGGTCAGGGCTTCAAATTTTTCTTGAAGATTATTGAGCATGGTCTTTTTTATTCGGGGCTTCCCAAGACGTGCTTAGCTTAAAATCCATTTGGCCTTCTACGGACTCTGATTTTTGCATACTCAGTTTGGCGAAAGTGTGTCCGTTAAATATAGGTTCTTTTTGCAGCTGTTGTAGAAAAAAAGGGATTTTTTCGGGGTTAAAGGTGCTGCCTTCAATGTTGATAATCTGCTTTTGCCCATCAAGATACAGCGAACTCAACCATACCTCAGGAATCGACTGATTGGCCAGCCCCTGAAAATAGCTTGAAAATCCGGGGGATTGATCCGCGTGCTTGTCTGTCAACAGTTGCATGGTTTGCGTGATTTCGTCGAGCATGGTTTGCCATTGTGCGACTTCCGCGCTAAGTTGTGTGTCGACTTCCTGCTTGGGGATATGGGCGGAGAGAAGATTGACCCGTGCTAGTTCCGCTTCCAGGTTTTGGTGGGATTGTCGTACTTGAGTCTCCATGTTTTTTAAGTTCCAGATTGTATGTGCGCTGAAACCTATAAACAGCAAGGCTATACCCGACAGGCCAAGCCAATACGGGTTAATACCGGATTTGTTCTGTTCTTGTCTAAGGATGTCCTGATATAAATTGACTTGCTGTATCATGCTGCTTCTAATGAATAACGTAATGTTGCCCCGATAACTGGAGCGCAAAGCGATTGAGTTTGTGCATCGACTAAAATGTCGCAATCGATCATGGTGGACAGGTCTAACATGCGGGCTTCAATGCCAAGGTTGCGGCTCAGGCTGTCGAGCAAGTTATGCGTGTTTTCTGCCAAAGGAATGACCGCTAAAACTGAAATAGGCGGAATTCCGTAGTAACTTTCTACATAATCCAGCGACCGCTGGATTTCCAGAGCCAGATTGTTATGCACATTTGCGCTCGGGCTATCACTGGAAAATTGATCATCTAATTGCAGTTTTTTATAACCGATTTCAAATTTACGGGAGACATAAATAGTCGTTTCTTTTTGTATCAGCAGGGTTCCGGAAAATTCCAGCAGGTATAAAAGGGCAATGCCTCGTTGATTTTCCGGCAGCTGTACGGCTAAGTTACGCAGGGTTGTTTCCTGAATATCAATGACCTTGAGTTGCAGGCCGGCGTCGGCACATTTTTTGACCTGTTCCCTGATGATGTCAATAGGCCCGGCAATGACTTCCAGTATTTTACTGCTGTTAGCGCGAATGGGCGTGGGAGTCTGGTAGTAATCGATGACGGCTTTATCAACGGGAAAATCAATAAGTTCATTTATTTTCCAGCGTATGGCCTCGATGATTTCGCTTTCGTCGACTGTGGGGGCTTCAACGTTGACACGGCGGTAGTTATCACTGGTCAATACCAGATGGCAATCATATTCGGCAAGATTATATTGGCGCGCAAGTTCACCGAGCATGTGTTGTTGATCTATCGGTTTTCCAGTATCAATGCATTCGCAGTGTATAAGCGTTAGTTCATTGTTTTCTGTGAACTTCGATATAGCAACTGCAATGCTGTTCTGCAAAAAACTGACGCCAACAATGCCTTTGCAAACAGTTTTTTTTCTAAAGAGCTGTTTTAACAGTTGCACGATAGTGGATCCAAATCGATTTATGGGCAAAATGTTATTAACCTCACAGTTTACAGAAAATTAGCGGATATTTCTTATTTTATTTTTAAGTCGGCAGTCTTATTGTCAGTAAAAGACTACACATTCTCGGTCAAAGACAGTGTTAATTCCTGGGCCGATTTATGGTCTATCTTAAAACCGCGCATTTCTAAAACACCTTTGGTGTTTAGTGAAATAATCAGGTAAAGCGCTTCAGGGTAAGATGCCTGCTCTAAATCGGTAAGCGAGGGCGTAGCCGGTGCAGTCGGATGGGAATGATAGATCGCAAATAACTCTTCTCCCTGGTCACGCATTTTAGCCATAGCGGAAATTTGCTGGGCGGGATCAAGCTGGAATCGCTGTTGAGGATGTTCGGCGGTATTTTTGATCGGATAACAGCCGCTCGGCAGGCCGTTCTTGCTGCCGATAAGTCCGCATACTTCAAGATCCGGCGAGATTTGCGCAAGATGCAGCAGTTGATTGGTTATTTTGCGGGGAATTTGGATGTGTTCTTGGGGCATAATCTTAGGTCTCGGTTTGGTAAATCTGTGTGAGGCGGTGTTGTATTAACTCGATGGCTACGGAATGACCCTGCATTAATTCCATTGTCCATGGGTTACCCGCGGTTGCCCTGATAAATCTTTGTAGGTTTGTACATTATCATAATGCAAATCTTTAAACAGAGTCTGAGCTTGTTGTTGCTGATTGTAGCCATGTTCAATCAGCAAGTGGCCGCCGGGTTTCAGATAGTTGCGGGCAGCCCCGGCTATGGTTCTGATATCGGCAAGTCCTTGTTCCGGTGCGGATAACGCGGATTGCGGTTCGAACCGGACATCGCCTTGTTGCAGATGGACGTCATCTTCCGCGATATAAGGCGGATTGCTGACAATCAAGTCAAATTGGGTGTCGGGTACGTCGGCAAACCAGTTGCTATGGTAAAACTGGATGTTGTTGATACGGTGCTTCTCGGCATTGACTTGGGCGATGCGTAATGCGGCTAAACTAAAATCGGTGGCGCTGATTTGCGCATGCGGTCGTTCGGCGGCCAAGGTAATGGCGATAATGCCTGAACCGGTACCTAGGTCGATGACCTTCACGGGTTCATCTGCCGGGATCAATTTTAAGCTGAGCTCGATCAGCAGTTCTGTGTCAGGCCGGGGAATCAATACATCAGGGCTAACCTGGAAATCCCGCGACCAGAACTCACGGTTGCCGGTGATATAGGCGATGGGTGTTCCTTGTCGGCGTTGTGCAAGCAACGCCTTAAAAGCCTTTATTTGCTCGGGTTGTAGTTGTTTGTCCGGCCATGCGCGAAGATGGGGGCGCGACTGATTAAGCGCTTGGCATAGCAAAATTTCTGCATCCAACAAGGCTGAGCCGGAGATTAAGGCTAACGAGTCGGCAGCGTCGCGGAGTACGGATTTAATGCTGTGCATTTAACTTAGTCTTCGCCCAATTGGGTCAACAATTCGGCCTGGTGTTCGCTGATCAGCGGCATAATGACCTGCTCCAGTCCGCCCTGCATGATGTCGTCCAGTTTATACAAGGTCAGGTTGATGCGATGATCGGTTAAGCGTCCTTGCGGATAGTTGTAGGTGCGGATGCGCTCGGAACGGTCGCCGCTGCCGACTTGCAGTTTGCGGGTGGCCGATTGTTCCGCTTGGTGTTTTTCCTGTTCGGCGGATAACAGGCGAGACGCCAATAAGGACATGGCTCTGGCGCGGTTTTTATGTTGCGAGCGCTCGTCCTGGCATTCGACGACAACGCCGGTCGGGATGTGCGTAATGCGTATTGCTGATTCGGTTTTATTGATATGCTGGCCGCCGGCTCCCGATGAACGGAAAGTGTCGACTTTAAGATCGGCGGGATTGATGTCGATGGCGTCGACTTCTTCGACTTCCGGCATGATCGCGACGGTGCAGGCCGAGGTGTGGATGCGGCCTTGCGATTCGGTTTCGGGCACGCGTTGTACCCGGTGCGCGCCGGATTCGAATTTTAACTGGGAATAAACGTCCTTGCCGGTAACGCGGAGGATGACTTCTTTGTAACCGCCGTGGTCGCCGGGGCTTTCGCTGATCATTTCAGTTTGCCAGCCTTTGCGTTCGGCATAGCGCTGATACATGCGGGCAAGATCGCCGGAGAAAATAGCCGCTTCGTCGCCGCCTGTTCCGGCGCGGATTTCGATAAAGATGTTGCGATTATCGTTGGGGTCTTTGGGCAGTAACAACACTTGCAATTCATGCTCGATTGCGTCCAGCTGGATTTGGGCGTCGCTGGCTTCTTCTTTGGCCATTTCCCTTAATTCCGGGTCGCTGTCGTTGGCCATTTCTTTGGCTGAAGCCAGGTTTCCCAGGGTTTGTTGGTAACGCTTGTAGCAATCGACCAGCGGGTTGATCTGGGCGTATTCCTGGCTTAAAGAGCGGAATTTGTTTTGATTGCCTTGCACCTCGGGTTCGGAAAGTAAGGCGGCAATTTCGTCATAGCGTTCGCACAGGTTTTCGAGTTTGTGTTGTATGGATTGTTTCATTGAGAGTTGGATAATTTAAAAATTTCGCGGGCGGCGGCAATCAAGTCGTGGCGTTCGTTTTCGGCGGCGGCCCTGATTTGGGTGCTGGGCGTATGGATGAGTTTGTTGGTCAGGCTGTGGGCTAGACGGTTAAGGGCTTGTTCGGCTGGAATGCCGCTTTTTAGCAGGCTTAAGGCTTTCTGCAGGGCTTCATCCCGGGTTTGTTCGGCCTGATGGCGATAATCCTGAATGGTCGATTGAGCGCCCTGAGCGCGCAGCCAGGCTAAGAAATAATCCACTTGCGTGTCGATTATTTCCTCGGCCTGTTCTGCGGCCAGACGGCGGGAATTCATGTTTTGATCGATGGTGTTTTGCAGGTCGTCGATGGTGTAAAGATACACATCCCGGAGCTGCTCGACTTCCGCTTCAATATCGCGAGGCACCGCAAGGTCTACCATGAACATCGGTTTGTGTTTGCGTTTTTTGAGGGCGCTTTCGACACGGCCTTTGCCGAGTATCGGTAGTTGGCTGGCGGTAGACGAGATAACGATGTCGGCTTCGGCCAGATGCGCGGGCAATTCGGATAAGGCGATCGCATAGCCGTTAAACTGCATGGCCAGTGAGTGAGCTTTATCATAGGTGCGGTTGGCGATAATGATGCGGCCTATCCCTTGTTGCGACAAATGCCGGGCAGCCAGTTCTATGGTTTCGCCGGCGCCTATTAGAAGGGCGGTTTGTTCGCTGAGTTTGTCGAAGATTTGTTGCGCCAGTTGCACGGCGGCAAAGGCTACCGATACCGGGCTGGAGCCGATCGCGGTGTCGGTGCGTACTTTTTTGGCGGCAGTAAAGGTATGCTGAAACAGTTTGCCTAGGCGTTTGCCTAAAGTCCCCGCTTCATAGGCGGCCTGATAAGCCGTTTTCATTTGCCCTAGAATTTGCGGCTCGCCCAGGATCATCGAGTCCAGGCCGCAAGCTACACGGAACATGTGACGGATCAGCTCGCTATCGGTATGACAGTACAGATAAGGCGTAAAATCGGCGGCGCTTATTTGTTTGCTTTGCGCTACCCAGTCAATCAGGATTTGTTTGTTGGCCGTTGTTGAAGTGCAGTAAAACTCGGTGCGGTTGCAGGTCGACAGTATCGCGGCTTCGCTGATTTCTTTAATGCGCCACAACTCCTGCAACGAGGTTTCCAGGATTTCGGCAGGGAACGACAAGCGCTCGCGGATCGAAACCGGCGCGGTGTTGTAATTAATTCCAACTGCAAGAAGTGTCATGTATTTAAGTTCAGGGTGGAAGGTTCAAGGATCAATGTGTAAGGCCGGTTTTTTAAATTGCGAACCTTTTACCTTGAGCCTTAACGTCTGTATTATGTGAGTGTATTCTAAGAAATATAATGGCTTTATCCAAATCGAATAAATCAGCTGACTGACTCAACTGGTTTTTCTGCTAATCTATAGCAAAATATATGTAGGAAATAAATAGGACGATTGTGTGTTAATTTTTAGATTGATTTCAGTGGCAATCCTTGTTTTTCTTAATGGTTGCGCCAGTTCGCCCGAAAAACCGGGTGCGCAGGAGGAGGTAGTTGAGCCTGTAAAAATAGCAGAGCCCAAGGAAAAAGTGCGACAAAGCGAAGCGAAGACGGCGATAGATCCTGATGTGATGTATATGCTGATGGCGGCGGAGCTTGCGGGGCAAAGAGGGCAATATGCAATTGCTCTGGAAGGTTATATGGAAGCGGCCAAGCGTGTTAACGATCCCCGGTTTGCAGAAAGGGCTGCAAAGATCGCTATGTATATGAAAGATGGCGGTAAGACGGATGAGGCTGTTTCTTTATGGTTGAAGCAAGATCCCAATAATCTGATGGCAAGAAAAATTGCCGCATTGTCGGCATTGCGAACCGGTAATAAATCGGCGGCAGTTGATCATTTGAACGCGATGTTGAGAGTTGATCCTGCCGGATTTGAAAAAACGGCAATGGAATTAGCCAATGTTCTGCAAAGAGATGGTAAGTCGGATTTTTTTTATGATGCATTGGATGCGGTGGCAGTGAAAAATCCTAAGCAGGCAGCGGTCTATTTTGTGCAGGCATTGCTGGCAATGGAAATGAAAAATAATGCTATGGCTGAAAATAAAGTTCAGCAGGCTTTGGATATTCAACCGGACTGGGATAAGGCATTAATATTTCAGGCCCAGATAGCGGTATTTTCGGGAGATTTGAACAAGGCAAAAATTTTGTTAAGAAATGCGTCGGTTAAATATCCTGAAAATGACAAGCTTAAAAAGCTGCTGGCGCAGGTGTTAATAAAGTCGGCGGAATATGAGGCGGCGGGTGAGGTTTATCAAAGCATTGTTCTGGCTAATCCAAAAGACGGAGAGAGTCAGATTTCGCTGGCATTGGTGCATTTGCAGTTGGAACGCGACGGGAAGGCGGAGGACATCTTTAACCGACTGCTCGATCAACCCGAATGGCAAAATCAGGCCAGCTTTTATTTGGGGAAAATAGAGGAAAAACGTGGGCATGTGCAACAGGCCTTGGCGTGGTTTGATAAGGTGGCGGACGGGCCGTTTGTTTTTGAGTCGGCAATTTCAGCGGTTTCATTGCTGGTAAAAGACAAGAAATTTGATGAGGCCGATTCGCGGTTGGATCTGTTATCGGCTCGGTTTCCAAAACAAAGGCCGCGGATTGTTTTGATGCAGGCTGGGTTATATGGTCAACAAGGTCAATATGAGAAGGGCTTTAGGCTGTTGACTGATGCGTTGGCGGGTCAACCGGAACAGAGGGATTTGTTATATGCGCGAGCACTGATGGCGGAACGACTTAAGAAGTTGGATGTGCTGGAAGTTGATCTGAAAAAGATATTAGCCAAGTATCCTGATGACGCTGAGGCGTTGAACGCATTGGGCTATAGTCTGCTGGGTAACGCCAATCGTTATGCCGAGGCGGAAAAATATCTGCAACAGGCGCTCAAATTACAGCCGAACGAAGCGGTGATCATGGATAGTTTTGGCTGGCTACAATTTAAACAGGGAAAACTTGAACAAGCCTTAGGTTATCTTGAGAGGGCTTATGCAAAGCAACAAGAGAGTGAAATAGCCGCTCATCTTGCCGAGGTGTTGTGGAGCTTGGGTAGAAAGGAGGAAGCCAGAAAGATATTTAATGCGGCGCTTAAAAAAGCGCCGGAAGACGAATATTTATTGGATTTTCAAAAGAGAATATTGAGCGGCGAAAAATAGCGTGTTACGTTTTAAAATAGGGTTGTTGATTGGAAGTGGGTTGATGTTTTTGCTGTCAGCTTGTTCGTCTGTTTCCGTTAAGCCGGATGGAAATTATTCGAGAGCTGCAATGCTTCGTCTTTACGAGGTAGGTCATTGGTCGTTTGAAGGCCGATTGGCATTAACCGGACAAAATGACTCCTGGTCAGCTAATATAAGTTGGGAACACAGTCCTGAGACAGAGAAAATAAAGTTGTCCGGTCCGATGGGGCAGGGTGCGGTTGTTATTTCGTTAACAGGAAATGTCGTGACCATAGACAGGGGTGGGGATGATGTTCGGTCATCGGCGCAACCGGAAGAGTTTATTAATCAACAATTGGGTATGTTTGTTCCTGTGCGGTCACTCCGGTATTGGGTGGTGGGTTTGCCGGAGCCGTCTCTCGCCTATAACGATACTGATGCCGGCTTTAATCAGGCAGGATGGTTGAATGAATACAAGCAAATGCAGATTGTTGGCGATGGGGCTATGCCGCATAAAATCACGGTTATGAATAATAAGGTCAAATTAAAGTTAATTATCGATCACTGGGTTTTAAATGATACAAAAACAAATTAATCGGTCTGCGTGGGCCGAAAGGTGGCCGGCGCCAGCAAAATTGAATTTAATGCTAAGGATTACAGGGCAAAGAAGTGATGGGTATCATTTACTGCAAACGGTATTTCAATTTATAGATTTATGTGACTGGATAACATTTCACCCTGTTGATGATGGGAGGGTTAGTTTGCTGAAACCTATGCCGGGGGTGCCTGAAGAGGATGATCTGACGATTAGGGCTGCAAAGCTGCTAAAGATGGAGGCAGGCTGTGAGCATGGGGTATGCATTGAGGTCGAAAAGAATCTGCCGATGGGAGGGGGGCTGGGTGGTGGCAGCTCTGATGCGGCAACGACACTGGTTGTGCTGAATCAGCTATGGAATTTGCGGCTGCCGATGGAAAAATTGATGGAATTAGGGCTGAGTTTGGGTGCGGATGTGCCGGTTTTTATCTATGGATATTCAGCCTGGGCGGAAGGCGTTGGTGAAAAACTGGAGAAAATAAATATCCCAGAGCAATGGATTGTAGTGATAAAGCCGGACTGTCATGTAGATACAAAAGAAATATTTTTAGCTAAAAATTTGACACGGGACAGCAAATCAATCACAATAGCCGACTTTATAGCTGGCCAGAACCAAAACGACTGTCTTGGGGTGGTTAGTGAGCGTTACCAGTTTGTTAAAGATGCTTTGGTTGATTTGTCGGAATTCTCTGAGGCTAGGCTGACTGGAACAGGGGCATGTGTGTTTGCGCAGTTCGATTCGGAAGAGGTTGCAGCCAGTGCGTATCGGTCACTTCAAGGAAAGTGGCGGGTTTATCTGGTCAGGGGTGTAAATGAATCGCCTTTGTTTTCAAAGCTAAGAAACGGTAGCTATATATCTTAATATTGGGTCGTCGCCAAGCGGTAAGGCACGGGGTTTTGATCTCCGCATACCAAGGTTCGAATCCTTGCGACCCAGCCATTTATCTCCGCTAAGTTGAATTCTATTCGGGAGTGCTTGATGAGTGACACCTCTATGATGGTGTTTTCTGGAAATGCTAACTTGGCTTTGTCAGAGGGTATAGTAAAGAAGCTCAATATGCGCCTTGGAATGGCGACCGTCGGCAGATTTAGCGATGGGGAGATTGCTGTAGAAATTGAAGAAAATGTCCGTGGTAAGGATGTTTTCGTCATTCAGCCGACTTGCTCGCCAACAAATGAGAATCTAATGGAGTTGCTGGTGATGATTGATGCTCTTCATCGGGCTTCGGCATCGCGAATAACTGCGGTAATGCCATATTATGGTTATGCAAGACAGGACAGGAGGTCGCGATCGGCGCGCGTGCCAATAAGTGCAAAGCTGGTTGCAAAAATGATTGAGCAGGCGGGTGCGGATCGGATTTTAACTGTTGACTTGCACGCTGACCAAATTCAAGGCTTTTTTGATATACCTGTTGATAATGTTTATTCGTCGCCAATTCTTCTTGGTGATGTGTGGCGGCAAAAGTATAAGGACTTGATTGTTGTTTCGCCGGATGTTGGTGGGGTTGTCAGGGCTAGGGCTCTCGCAAAACGCTTGGATGATGCTGATCTTGCAATTATAGATAAGCGGCGACCAAAAGCTAACGTTGCGGAGATTATGCATATAATTGGTGATGTTGATGGGCGCAGCTGTGTATTAATTGATGATTTGGTTGATACGGCGGGAACATTGTGTCATGCGGCGGAAGCATTAAAGAAGCATGGTGCTATCAAGGTTGTCGCATATTGTACGCATGCGGTGCTATCGGGCTCTGCTTTAAAAAATATCAGTAATTCGGCGCTTGATGAGCTAGTTGTTACGGATACTATTCCATTGAGCCATGAGGCTGCTGAGTTAGGTAGGATAAGGCAGTTAAGTGTTGCGGAAATGCTGGCCGAAACCATAAGGCGAATAGCGGTTGGTGAGTCAGTTAGTTCGCTCTATGTAGATTGACGACTGTAGTTTGTAAAATTAAATTTGTTGTGCTTGATAGCACGGGGTTGAGAGGATAATGTCTAACGTATTTGAGTTTGTTGCCGCAAGTCGTGGGCAATCAGGTAAAAACGCCGCCAGAAGAGTGCGTCGTACAGGTAGCGTTCCTGCGGTAATATACGGTGGGTATGCTGAGCCTCAAATGCTTGTATTAAGTCATAATGAGGTTATTAAGCATCTTGCGCATGAAGCTGTTTATTCTCATGTTTTAGATATTAAAGTTGATGGGAAAACAGAGAAGGCAATTCTGAAGGGTGTTCAGCGTCATCCTGCTAAGTTTCAAATTTTGCACATGGATTTTCTTCGGGTAAATATGTCAGAACTTGTAAAGGTGCATGTTCCGTTGCATTTTATCAATGAGCAGGCGTCTGTTGGTGGGAAGAAGGGGGGTATTGTAACTCACGGAATGATTGATGTTGAGGTTTCATGTTTACCGACTGATTTGCCTGATTATATTGAAGTGGATTTAAGTGGTCTGGATGTTGGTGAGTCCGTTCATCTTTCCGATATTAAATTGCCGGCTAGAGTAGAAATTGTAGCTTTGGCACAGGGTTCAGAGCATGATCATCCTGTTGCGTCAATGATGGCTTCAAAAGCAAGTAAAGATGATGCGGCGGCCTAATATACCGTAAGATAGTATATGATTAAGCTTATAGTTGGCCTGGGAAATCCGGGGCGGCAGTACGAAGAGACCCGGCATAATGCCGGGTTTTTGTTTTTAGATGAGCTGGTATCTGGCTCGAGTAGTACGTGGGCTGGGGAGTCTAGATTTGAGGGGTTGCTGGCGGAGATTTCGGTTGCGGGCGGCAGGGTGATGCTGCTAAAGCCAAGTACCTTTATGAATCGATGTGGGCAGGCTGTCGGTAAGGTTGCTAGATACTATAAGTTGGCTCCTGAAGAGATTCTTGTTGTGCATGATGAGCTTGATTTTGATGCGGGTGTGGTGAGGCTAAAAAAAGATGGTGGTCATGCCGGGCATAATGGATTAAGGGATATTATTGTGCATCTAGGGTCAAAAGAGTTTTATCGGTTAAGGATTGGTGTTGGTCGGCCGTCGTCTGGAAAATCTGTTGCGGATTTTGTGTTGTCAGTCCCGTCTAAAGTTGAGCGGGAGTTGATGTTTTCAGCTTTTGATCTTGCTCGAGGGTGTGTGGGACAGATAGTTGCTGGTGATGTATCGGTGGTGATGAATAAATTGAATTCAGGATGAATGATTGATTGACAATATCTTTTTTGTAAAAGATAATAGACTGGTTATCCGATAACGGAGGGGTTCCCGAGCGGCCAAAGGGATCAGACTGTAAATCTGCCGGCTCTGCCTTCGGAGGTTCGAATCCTCCCCCCTCCACCATCTAATTAAGAAAATCCGCGGGTGTAGTTCAATGGTAGAACTCCAGCCTTCCAAGCTGATCACGTGGGTTCGATTCCCATCACCCGCTCCATATTCAAAGTTAAGCTCATATAGCTCAGTAGGTAGAGCACTTCCTTGGTAAGGAAGAGGTCACCGGTTCAAATCCGGTTATGAGCTCCATGTGTTGATTTTAGAGGTGTATTTTAATGGCCAAAGAAAAATTCTCACGTAGCAAGCCACACGTAAACGTCGGCACAATCGGTCACGTCGATCATGGTAAAACTACTTTAACTGCTGCTTTAACAAAAGTAATGGCGGAGCTTCA